>JAGXLE010000065.1 GCA_018334855.1 Desulfobacterales bacterium
GGGAACAAAACATCATAGGGGGTCAAAAACTGGTTCAGGTCCCGGCAGCAGGCATTAAAGCACGGCACATGCGGGCCGCATGAAAAGTAGAATACCTCCCGGCTTTCAAGCGGGCGTATGGGATTGTCTTTTTCCATGATTTTTCTCACTCCTGCTCAGCATTAATCATAAACCATATGCCTTTTATCCGGCCGGATCAATGCAATTTTATTAAAAAAGCGGGCCTGCCTGCTATTTTCCCTTGCATCCTGAAAAGATTATGATATAAATTTTGGTTCAAACTGTAAAGGCCAGAGCATTTAAACAAGGTACAAGGGTTATAGGAGGTCTCAAATAGCCAAAACAAAGACTACTGACAAACGGGTTAACATAAACAGCGAAATTAAGGCCGCCGAAGTCCGGGTCATTGACCCCGACGGAAACCAGCTGGGCGTAATTACGCTTAACTCGGCCCTTTCTGCAGCCGAGGATTTCGGTCTCGATCTTGTGGAAGTTTCTCCGAATGCAAGCCCTCCGGTTTGCAAAATAATGGATTACGGACGCTTCAGGTATCAGCAGGATAAAAAACAGCAGGAAGCCAGAAAAAAACAGTCCGCAATCCAGGTAAAGGAGATAAAGGTCCGTCCCAAAACAGACACGCACGACCTGGAAATCAAGCTCGGACATATAAAGAAATTCATCGGCAAAAAAAACAAGGTGAAAGTAACCCTCATGTTTCGGGGCCGCGAGATTACAATGACCGACAGGGGCAAGGCGGTTCTCGAGGAAATTGCCAAACACGCCGAGGAGTTTGCAACCATAGAGCAGCCTCCGAAAATGGAGGGACGTACAATGACCATGGTGCTGGGCCCCAAGTAACCGCGGGGCTGTTAAAACAAACCGTATCCGCACATATAACACAGCCGCCATTCCGTGCGTAAAGTCTCCGGTTTACACTGGTAATAAGGCGCGGGAAACCCTGTTTCCGCGCCTTATATTTTTTTATTGACGGTTTATTAAATATGGTGCATATTTATTCGTTTTAAAAAATAAGTGTATGAAATATGACAGGCTCGTCAAAAGTCAATTTTTTAATTATTCAGGGGGAAAGCAACAATGCCTAAATTAAAAACCAATCGCGCGGCAGCCAAACGGTTCAAACGCACCGGTTCGGGCAAATACATGTTTGCCAAATCCCACGCCAGCCATATTCTGACCAAAAAAACGAGAAAACGGAAACGTGAACTCAGAAGAAAGCAGGTGATGGATTCCACAAATATGAAATCCGTCAGGCGGCTGCTTCCGTACGGATAACAAGGCAGAGCCAAAAGGAGTAACATCATGCGAGTCAAAAGAGGATATAAAGCAAGACGCCGCAGGAAAAAGGTGCTGAAGCTGGCCAGCGGCTACCAGGGCGGCCGGAGCAAACTCTACCGCACCGCCGCCGATGCGCTGGACAAGGCCCTGGTGTATGCGTACCGGGACCGCAAGGTCAGAAAACGCCAGTTCCGGCGCCTGTGGATCACCCGCATCAACGCCGCGGCCAGGATGAACAACATGTCCTACAGCAAATTAATAAACGGACTGAGACGTGCCGATATAGAACTTGACCGGAAAATTCTGGCTGAACTGGCTGTGTCCGATCCGTATGCATTCTCACAGCTGGCAGACACGGCTTCGGCCCATCTTTAACCCGCAAAGCCGTATTCCGGCTTTGCTCCGGGCACGCAACCCCATCTGCAGCCGGGTGATGCGACGTGAACGAAGAGATTGAACAAATTCGACAGCAAGCCCTGTCAGAACTCGAGCAGGCAGGGGATGCGGATTCGATCCGGGCTCTGTCGGTCAAATATCTTGGCCGCAAAGGCCGGGTAACCGGATTTTTGCGCAACATCTCCGAACTGCCCGCAGACCAGCGTCCGGCCGCCGGCAAAAGGGCCAACGAGATAAAAAGAGAGCTTGAATCCGCTTTCAATGCAGCTCTTAACCGGCTTTCCGGGCAAAAAGAAGAAGAAAAACAGGCCATTGACGTATCTCTGCCCGGCAGGCAGGCGCCTCTGGGCACCATGCATCCGATCACCCGCGTAACCAGGCTGATTTCAAGGGTATTTGAACGAATGGGCTTCGGCATCGCGGAAGGCCCGGAGGTTGAATCCGACTACTATAATTTCGAAGCGTTAAATATCCCCAAAAATCACCCTGCCCGGGATATGCAGGATACGTTTTACGTATCTGACAATGTGGTGCTGCGAACTCACACCTCCCCCATACAGGTCCGCTACATGGAGTCCCGGCAGCCCCCGGTCAGAGTCATTGCACCCGGCAAGGTATTTCGATGTGACTCTGATCTGACCCACACCCCCATGTTTCACCAGGTCGAAGGGCTGGTGGTGGATGAAAAAGTCTCTTTCGGAGATCTCAAGGGCACCCTGACAGCATTTGTCCATCAGGTTTTTGACAGGCATACCAGCCTGCGCTTCCGGCCGAGTTTCTTTCCGTTTACCGAGCCCAGTGCGGAAGTCGATATTCAGTGCGTCATTTGCCGCGGCAGCGGCTGCAAGGTCTGCTCTGATACCGGATGGCTGGAAGTTTTGGGATGCGGCATGGTGCACCCGGCGGTCTTTGAAAATGTAGGCTACGATACCAACCGGTACTCCGGATTTGCTTTCGGTATGGGCGTGGAACGAATCGCCATGCTCAAATACGGTATAAATGACATACGCATGTTTTTCGAAAACGACATCCGTTTTTTGAGGCAGTTTTAATATGAAGGTCAGCCTGGACTGGTTGCGTCAATACGTGGACATCGACATAAATGCATCTGAACTTGCAGATGCCCTGACCATGGCGGGACTTGAAGTTGAAGCCGTTATTGACCCTTATGAGCAGCTTTCTTCAGTCGTAGTGGGCCGGATTGTAAAAACATCACCCCATCCGGATGCAGACCGCCTTTTGTGCTGTGAAGTCGATATCGGCTCAAAGACCGTAAACATCATCTGCGGCGCACCCAACGCACAAGAAGGCATGAACGCGCCCTGCGCACTGCCCGGCGCCACTCTTGCCTCCGGAACCGAGGTCAAAAAATCGAAAATACGCGGCCAGGTCTCAGAAGGCATGCTTTGCAGCAAGGCAGAGCTGGCTCTCGGCGAAGATGCATCCGGGCTCATGGCCATAGATTCTGATTTTACCCCGGGTACTTCGCTGACAGATGCCCTGAACCTTGCTGACACAGTCTTTGAAATAGGTCTTACCCCCAACAGGCCGGACTGTCTTTCCCATATAGGTGTTGCCAGGGAAATCGCCGCCCTGCTTGGTAAAAGCCTGGCACTTCCGGAACTTCCGCCGGTTCAGACTTCGGGAAATGCCGAGGACCTGACTTCCGTGACAATCGAGAACCCGGAGCTGTGCCCGCGATATGCAGCCCAGCTGGTTTTTGATGTTACCGTGGCCCCCTCGCCCGACTGGCTGCAGCAAAGACTGCGGGCCGTTGGGCTCAAACCTATAAACAATATCGTGGACATCACCAATTACGTTATGATGGAAACCGGACAGCCGCTTCACGCCTTTGACTTTGACCGGCTGGAAGAAAACAGGATAGTGGTTCGCACCCCGGAAGGTGAAAACAGCTTTACCACCCTGGACGGAAAAATCCGTCAGCTCGATTCCGAAACACTTCTTATCTGCGACGGGAAAAAACCGGTGGCACTGGCCGGGGTAATGGGAGGAGAAAACTCCGAGATAATGGAGGACACCGGGCGCGTGCTTATTGAAAGCGCCTGCTTTGACCCGGTTTCAATAAGAAAAACCGCCAAGAAGATGGGAATAACAACAGACGCTTCCTATCGCTTCGAACGCGGAGTCGATCAGCAGACAACCGTTTATGCCATGAACCGGGCCGCACACCTGATAGCTGAAACCGCGGGGAGCACAATGGTTGAAGGAATCATTGACAAACACCCCCGCCCGCCGGCCGAAAAAACCATCCGGCTGAGCAGCGCCCGGACCAACCGGCATCTGGGCACCAGCCTTGGCCGTGATGAAATAGCCGGGTACCTGGAATCGATATCATTTACCGTATCGGCCGAAGACGCAGACAATCTTTCCGTCACGCCGCCGAGCTTCCGCATGGACGCCGAGCGTCCCGAAGACCTTATGGAAGAAGTCGCCAGGCTGTGGGGCTATAACCTTATAAATACCACGTTTCCCCAGATAACCGCCCAGGCCGAACCTCCGGAAAAGCCGCTGGAGGTAAAAGAACAGCTACGGGACCTGATGGCGGGATTTGGTTTCCATGAAACCATAAATTATGCTTTTAATTCTGCAAATGCAGCCGACCGGCTCGATCTTTTGCCGAAAGACCCCCGCAGAAACACGGTAAATATAATGAATCCTCTCTCCGAGGAGCAGGCCGTAATGCGTACCACGCTTTTGCCCGGGCTGCTTGAGACAACCCAGAAAAACATTTTCCGGCAGGAAAAAGACCTGAAACTTTTTGAAACAGGCAAGGCATTTTATCAGGCCGGCACCCGGGATCTGCCCCATGAGGTGGAAATGCTTTGCGCCCTGTGGACAGGCATGCGGGCCCCGCTTGCCTGGCACACGAAACCTCAGCAGTGCGATTTCTATGATATCAAGGGCGCTGCCGAATCAATGCTGGCCGGGCTGGGACTTGCAAATGCCGCATGGACAAAAATGCCGGATAACGCGTGCAGCTATACCCTGCCGGGCAGAACCGCACAAGTTCGTTTCAAAGATACCTACCTGGGCCTGGCCGGAGAAATCAGGCCTTCTGTGCTGAAGCATTTCGACATCGGCCAGCCGGTGTTTGCGTTTGAAATACATATCGAGGCCCTTATTAACTGTCTGTCTGACACGCTCGCATTTAAACCGATCCCGAAATTTCCGGCCGTCACCAGGGACATAACGCTAATCGTGGACAAAGCCGTCGAAGGCGGACAAATCCTTAATCATGTCCGTGGCGCGCAAACCGATCTGGTCGAAGACGTTTTCCTATTTGACGTCTACAGCGGGGAGCCGATACCTGAAGGCAGAAAAAGCATATCCTTGCGGGTGGTTTACCGCTCCTTTACCCGGACCCTGGAGGATGCAAGGGTAAATGAAATTCACCAGCAGATCACTGATGATCTTCTGGCTGCTTTTGATGCAGTGCTCCCGGCATAGCAAGCGCCTGCCGGGCCCGGCGTCAATTCATTTTCGGGGGGTAAGACATGCCTTCCGCAGGCAACATACCAGATAAAATCTACTTCCGTATAGGGGAGGTAACAGAGATTACCGGCCTGGCCGCTTATGTGCTGCGGTTCTGGGAATCGGAATTCTCCCTTATCAACCCCAGGCGCACCGAATCAGGCCAGCGCCTCTACCGGAAATCCGATATTGAAGCTATCCTGAAAATCAAGCACCTGCTCTACGAAAAAAAATTCACCATTGAAGGGGCAAAAAAACACCTTAAAAAACAAACAAAACAATCTTCCGGAACCGAGACCCGGGCCCTGATCGCCCAAATCCGGACAGAGCTCGAAACTATACGATCAATGCTTGAAGAATAACCCCCGTAACACCCCCGCAACACCTGCCGCCCCGGCACGATTTTTGATGTTGACAAATTTAATTTTATTACCTATTTTAGGCGCGTAAATTAGAGCGGGCATAGCTCAGCTGGTAGAGTACAAGCTTCCCAAGCTTGGTGTCGCGAGTTCGAGTCTCGTTGCCCGCTCCATCTTTTCCGAAGTGATTGCCCGGAAAAATACTGTGGGCCACAGGGAAAGATGCCGGGCAGAAACGCTGATAGAGCTGATCAAAACGGGCAATTTGCCCGTTTTTTATTTATATGCAGGAATACAGGTGAAACAGAAAGGCAGAAAACATAATCCTGAAAAACAGGAATCACAAATCGGCCCCACGCTCTCGCAAAACGAGGTGCTCAAACTGGTGTGGAACCTGGCTGAACCTTTGTGCGCGGCAGAGGGCATGGAGTTAATCCATGTGGAATACCGGCGCGAACCCGGAGGGTGGGTTCTGCGCCTTTTTATAGAAAAACCCGGAGGCGTGAGCATAGAGGACTGCACGACGATATCCCGGCAGCTCGGGGATCTTCTCGACATCAAGCTGGATGCCGATTTCCCCTACACGCTGGAAGTATCATCGCCCGGCCCGCAAAGACCTCTGTCTAAAAAATCGGATTTCACCCGCTTTGCCGGGTCAAACGTCCGTATAAGAACAAGCACCCCGCTGGGCGGGCAGAAAAATTTCAAAGGTGTCCTTGAAGGCTTTGACGATGATAAAATCAGACTGACACTAAACCAGGAAACCATTGTCATACCTTACCGGGAAATCACTAAAGCCAGACTGGTCAATTATCACGGAGACGACAAATGCTGATAACGGACATGAAACGCGTCATTGAACAGGTTAGCCGGGACAAGGGCATCGACTTCTATGTCCTGGTCAAAACACTGGAAGAAGCCTTGCGCTCCGCGGTCAAAAAAAAATTCGGCAATAAAATCGATATAGAAATACAGTATAACGAGGAAAGCGGGGAACTGGAAGTTTTTCAGTTCAAAAACGTGGTCGAGGAGATATCGGACCCGGACTTTGAAATAAGCCTGGAAGAAGGACGAAAGCTTGACCCGGAATGCGAAATCGGAGACAGTCTCGGCACAAAAATGGATACCACAACATTTGGCCGGATAGCGGCCCAGTCGGCCAAGCAGGTGATAATACAGAAGCTCAAAGCCGCCGAACGAAGCGTGGTATATGAAAACTTCATCAACCGCAAAGGCGAAATTATAAACGGCATAGTACAGCGGGTAAGCCGAAACGAAATTATTGTAAATCTCGGCCAGGCCGAAGCCGTACTGCCCAAGCGTGAACAGATCCCAAACGAGACATACCGCCGCGGAGACCGCATAAGGGCTTATATCATAAAAGTTCACGATGAAAGCCGCGGACCGCAGATTGTTCTGTCGCGCACCCACCCGGAATTTCTGATCAACCTGTTTAAAACAGAAGTACCGGAAATAACCGAAGGAATGGTGGGCGTTATAAACGCAGCCCGGGAAGCGGGCAGCCGCGGAAAGATCGCGGTCAAATCAAACGATCCCGATATTGATCCGGTAGGCGCCTGCGTGGGCATGAAAGGAAGCAGGGTACAAAGCGTGGTACAGGAGCTAAAGGGCGAGAAAATCGATATAATTCCCTGGCACATAGATCCGGCAAAATTTGTGTGCAACGCTCTGGCGCCGGCCGAAATCTCAAGGGTGATCATCGACGAAGTCAATCAGGCAATGGAAGTGGTGGTACCCGATGATTCCCTGTCAATTGCCATAGGCAAACAGGGACAGAACGTAAGGCTGGCCTCCAGGCTTACCGGCTGGCATCTTGATGTAATAAGTGAAACGCGTTATAATGAAGGTTTGCAGTCCGGATTCCAGTCCATGATTAAACTGCCGGGCATGGACGAATCACTGGCCAAGCTTTTGTTCGGCAAAGGCTATTTTTCAGTAGAAGATTTAAGCAAGGCGACAGCCGAAGAGCTGGCCCAGGAAATATCGATTTCCGAGCAGGAGGCC
>JAGXLE010000066.1 GCA_018334855.1 Desulfobacterales bacterium
AGGAATTTCCTCGCTCCAGGAGCCTCTTTGCGCCTCAATTTCCGCTCGGAAACCCGCTTTTCCGCACCGCCGTCAGGGCAACAAAGTGCAATTTCGTAAAGCGCAAAAAAAGGATTTCCTTGGAAGTTCAATATCTCCGTTGCGCTGGATTCCTGCGGGGTTATAAAAAATGGTACCACACAACAACGAAATACGAGATATTTTAAACCAGGTTGCCGATCTGCTCGAGATTAAAGGCGAGAACCAGTTCCGGGTACGCGCCTACAGGGAAGCAGCGCGCATCATCGAGGGAATGACCGAGCAGGCCTCGCGGATGGTAAAAGAGGAAAAAGACCTTACAGATTATCGCGGCATCGGAAAAGACATGGCGGGCAAGATCCGTGAGATAGTCGAAGCCGGCACCCTCAGCCAACTGGAGCAGTTAAAGGCCGAGGTGCCTCTTTCTTTGCTGGACCTGATGAAAATACCCTCGCTCGGCCCCCGCAAGATTTCCCATATTTACAACAAGCTTGGCTTAACAACCCTGGAGGGGCTTGAGAAATCTGCCAGGGAAGGAAAAATTGCTGATTTAAACGGCTTTGGCGAAAAAACCCAGCAAAATATCCTGGAATCGTTGGGACGCATTAAAAAATCAGGTGCAAAACGTCTGCTGTGGAGCGATGCCGCCCCGTTTGCCGACGCACTGGAAGAATATTTAAGCGGTGTCGAGGGTGTGCGCAGGATCAAGGTGGCCGGCAGCTACAGACGCGGAAAAGAAACCGTGGGCGACCTTGATATTCTGGCGACCTGCAGACGTGGAACCGAGCATGACCTTATGAAGTCTTTTGTTTCGTATGAAGGGGTAAAAAATGTTTCTGCCCACGGCAAAACCAAGAGCAGTGTTATTCTCCGCTCCGGGCTCCAGGTGGATCTGCGCATTGTTGCCGGGGTAAGCTACGGAGCAGCGCTTCATTATTTCACCGGTTCAAAAGCCCATAACATTGCAGTCAGAAAACTTGGCATTGAACAGGGCTTTAAGATAAACGAATATGGTGTTTACAAAGGGGAAAAGCGGATTGCCGGAAAAACGGAAAAGGAAGTGTATGAATCTGTAGGCCTGGTATATATAGAACCGGAGCTGCGTGAAAACCTTGGCGAAATCGAAGCTGCAGAGGACAACCGTCTTCCCAGGCTTGCCAAACGCTCCGATATCAGGGGGGATCTGCATTGCCATACCCGCCGCACTGACGGACACGGCAGCCTGGAGGAAATGGCAGAGGCCGCAAAAGCGCTTGGCTACGGATACCTTGCAATTACAGAGCACTCCCGGAAAGTGGCCATAGCGGGAGGCCTAAATGAAAAAGAGCTCCGCGTCCATATTCAAAATATCGACAAGGTAAATCAAAACCTGAGGGGCATAAGGCTTTTAAAAGGTATAGAAGTTGATATCCTGCCCGACGGCTCCCTTGATTTAGACGATTCCGTGTTAAAGGAGCTTGATCTGGTCGTTGGCTCGGTGCATTACCAGCAGAGGCTTTCCAGGAAGAAACAGACAGAGCGTATCATACGGGCCATGGATAATCCGAACCTCGATATTCTGGGTCATCCCACCGCCCGGCTGATAAACACGCGCGATCCCATGGACATTAATCTGGAAAAGATCATAGAAGCGGCAAAGGAAAGAAATGTAGTAATTGAATTAAACGCACAGCCGGACCGGCTGGATCTTCCCCACAACTACTGCAAGACCGCGGCGGAGCTTGGGGTTAAAATCGCGCTATCCACAGACGCCCACAGCGCGGAGAATCTAAGCCTGATGGAAAACGGCATTATTGAGGCACGGCGCGGCTGGCTCTCCAAAGACGACATAATAAACACCCGTCCGCTAAAAGAGCTTTTAAAGATGCTCCGGCGCAATGCATAGGAGGAATTATTCTTCTTCCGCCGTGATATCCACTTTTTTCCACCCCCCTTCCGGTTCGGGGCGTTTTTCCTTTCTTTTCAGGCGGCCGTAATAGGGACTTTCTGAAAGATATACTGCGGCCAGCGGGTTGTGCCCGAGAACTCTGTCCTTTACCGCCAGGACCGTGCAGGCCACGTTGCAGTACTTTATAAACAGCGTGTCATGCCCCACACACAGGCCCAGAAGAATGGCCAGGTCCACGTTCTGACGGTTAAGGAGCTCTGCCTGAACAATCGGGTTGCACATGGATTCCATGGCTTCAGGCCCGGCAATTTTTTCCTCTCCCTTCAGGCCGATTGATTCCTTGGGGCTTCTGCCTACTTTGCAGCACACCGAGGCCACGTCAAAGCCCTTTGATTCGAAAATCTTTGTGATCATCCGTGCTTCTTTTCGAAGCCCTATGCAGAAGGCCAGTCCCAGGGTGGTATAGTTGCATTTGTCTGCAAACTGTATGACTTCCTCTATTCGGGGAATGCGGGTTTTAAGCCCCTGTTCATCAAATTCATAGCACTGTGCTTCCTGTATGGAGGCCAGGCGGGCGAATTCCCTGATGTTTGGCTTGTGGTAATGGGTTGCACCTTCCCGGATTGTCTCCTCATGCTGTCTCATAGGGCAGGAGGGCGGGGCCTTTTCAACCGGGGGCAGGGTATCATTTATGCCCGCAGATGGATAACATGTGGAACCGTCGCAATAAGCGCACTGGCTGAGAGTGTTTTTATCCTTCATATGCAGGATCTCCTTTTACGTTTCGCTTTTTTTCTGCATCTGTATACAGGTATCGGTTCATGCAGTAAACCTGTTTGCAAGAGGGCTTTTACCTGCCCTTATATCCTTTTAAAGCTTATCATCGGTTTGAGAATGCCTGGCTTTTTCAAGGTACATGTTATCATCTGCCATTTTAAACAAAGCCTTTGTATCCACAGGAGGCTCATTTTTTATCGCATGGCCGACAGCTATGGAAAGGTCCGGTTCCAGCCTTTGAGAATTGTAATTTTCTATCCCCTCATTGATTCTTTTAATGCAGTCTTCCAAGACCTCCCCGTTGCATTGGGGAACCAGAACAGCAAATTCATCCCCTCCTATACGGGCAATGATATCACCGGAGCGAAAAGCCTGTTTTAAAATTTCCGCTGCTTTACGGATCAGTTCATCGCCCTTCTGGTGGCCCATGGAATCGTTTACCCGCTTTAGCTTGTTTATGTCACAAACAATGATACCAAGTGGAAGATTTCTGCCTGTTGCCAGACGCTGCATTTCCTCTTCAAAAAAGGCGCGGTTATATACTCCTGTCAGCGAATCGTGAAAGCTTAAATACCTTAGCTTTTCTTCAGTTATTTTCCACTCGGACAGATCCCTTAAAATACTTAAACTTCCGATCTTTTCCTGATTTTCATTATGCAGCAGGCTGATGGAGACCGCACACGGCAGTGAAGTACCGTCCTTGCTTTTAAAGGTGATTTCATAATTCTGGACAGATCCCTGCTTTCTCAGCTGGTCCAGCATATCTTCCATTGCCGCGCGATCGGCATAGAATTCAAAGGCCTTTTTGCCTTTCATTTCCTCGAAATTGTATCCAAACATCTTCTCGGCATTATTGTTCCACCGGGTAAACAGCCCGTGTTCATCAACAATCGCTATGGCATCCGGAGAATTCTCCAGAAGATTGTCCAGAAAATTTCTCTCCAGTCTGTATTGCTCTTTTCTTTTTGCCAGTTCCTGTTCTGTCTGCTTTTGACGGGTGACATCCATTAACATTGCCACCATGGTGTATTGCTGATCCAGATCATGGAAGGAAAGGATTTTAACATAAACCGATTTGCCGTTTAGTTCCAGTATTTCATCGAGGATAGGCTCCTGCCAGACCCTGCCGACTCCGGATATCTTCTGTTTAATACGGGACTGATCGTTTTCTTTAAAAAATTTTGTAAAATAAGCCGACAGCAGGTCTTCTTCAGATATGCCTGTAATTGAGACAGCCGCTTGATTTACATAAGTGATTTCTCCGTTTTGAGTCAGTTCCAGCAGACCTTCTGACATGTGGTTTAATGTCATTTCATAGTGTCTTTTGGAATTGAGCAGTTCTTCGGTGATCTGCCGGCCATACAGATTCTTTCTGCCCAGGGTCTTTCCTTTCAGGTAATCCTTGCGTCCGTCTTCCACGTATTTGATTATGTAATCAACCTGCCATGCAAGTCTGTCAAAAGGGCCTTTGGCAAGGACAAGATCTGCCCCCAGGTTTATTAAATATGCAGAGTCCTCTTCTGCGGCAATCGCTGAAAGCACCACAATAAAGCAGTGATCCAGATCCGGGCGGCCCCGGATAAGCTGGCACAGCTTGTTTCCGTCAATATTTGGCATAACAAGATCTATAAAAACAACATCGGGAGTATAAGATTCAAGTAATTGAAGAGTGGAAAGCCCGTCGTTTGCTGTAACGACATCATGGCCGTGCTCTGTGAGAAGATCGGACATGAATTTGCGAAAAACCGGGTGATTGTCTGCGACCAGGATTTGCTTCAATTTTAAATCCTCGGGGTTTAAAGATAAATGTTAACCCGGGTTACGGGCCGATAACAGAAAGCTTGTAAAATATAATTTTCCGGAATTATAAATACTTTTGACAATTGGTGCATGACCGCGGCTGCCGTCCGGGCCTTTTTAGCGGCCTATGCCGCAATAACGTCATTTGGCGGCAAAAGATTGCTGAGAACGTGGGCGCGATGAATCCTGGCTGCCTGGTAGAACCTGTAGACAGGAAGCTTGTCCATGTCCCTTGGTATCTTTTCGGGCTCCAGGTCATCAATGCTTGATGACCATCTGGAGCCCTTGTACCTGGGCACCTTCGTGCTGCCGCCGAATAAGTGATTATCGTGCATCGCATCTTTCCAGCCCCTGATGCGGACCTGCTTGTCACCTTCGAGTTCGATGATTTTCTTTACCGTATTGCGAATGTCTTTCCACCGTCTTGCAGTCCCGCTTTCCGCCAGCTTCGGGGCTTTATCAAGACAGGCTCCAAACATTTCATGCATCGCCTTGCATGCAGCCACATAATCCTTCGGGTTTTCCCGTTCAACTGTTTTTCCGTCTGTCTCCCGGATGTAGCTCCAGCGCAGGTAGGGCCGGTCAGGATAGGTCGTTGCCGCCCCGTGGCCCAGGGGAAAGGTTTGGCTCAGACCGTATGAAACCGCCTCTTTCAAAAAGTGCTTTGCCTTTTTTTGAATGTAGTCGAGGATCCCGTCATCAGAGACCTGCAGATCAATGCTTCCCGCCCGTATAGCGTTATAACTGTGATTTGCCCCCATGAATCCGTAATGTGCAAACGTGTCAGCATATACGTGGGCGGTTATTCCCATAATATAAAGACCGTATGGCGCTTCGGTCGCAATCTCAGTGTTTTGCATCACCATGGTTTTGGCAATCCGGCTGTTTTTCTGACATAAAAGCTTGTCAGTGGAGGTTTTTCCACTTCCGCCCGGCAGAAAATGAAAAGGCAGCCAGACCTTTCTCTGATCCTCGTTGTCGGCATTTTTAAAGTCCAGCAGCCTGTGGGCAGTCAATTCCGCTATCACGCTTCTTCCGTCCTCCAGAAACACTTCCTTATCCCAGATCGCATCATCAACATACTCGCTTGCAGTGGCAACAATCTCAGCCGGCTTTTCCCGCATCCCGGCAGCCCTGGCCAGGGCATAAACGCCGTAATAATGCATATCAGTTTTCATAAGCCCTCAGCTAATTAAACCCCGGATGTTACCGTGGTAAATCCGGTTTTTGTAATGTTTTGTTCCATTACGGCTCATTTTGCCGGGATTTTTCGCATACCACTCACTTTCTCCCGAAAAAGTCTGCATGTCAAATATTTTGCTGGGGTTTTTCTAAAATTGTCGTATCTTGGAAAATGCAACCCGGCTATGCCCAGACAATATTTCTTATTTGGCGCTCCCGGGGAATATTTGTGAACTTATATCTGTAACTTCACTTTTTATATAAATGTCAAAAGATATTGCGGTATGCAACAAAATGCAGGGCTATTTGATTCTTTTGGTCTTGGCCCGGCAAAATTCCGTGTTATATTGAATCCGTGTAGCACGAAATTCAGGAGGGCTTATGGCCAACTTAACTATTACTATAGACGAAGATACTCTTAAGAAAGCCCGCATTCGGGCACTTGAGCAAAATACTTCTGTAAACCGTATTCTCAGGCAGTACTTGGAAGTATATGCAGGGGTAAGTCGGGATCAAAGTGATTCAGTCAATAAAATCATCGCACTGTCCAATGCTTCCGTTTCCAGGCGGGGAAAACGGCGATGGAGCCGCGATGAACTCCATGAAAGAGAATAATGCGTTCTTCCGAAAACCCCAATATATAGAGATTTACACTTCAATTTTTTCGTAGAAACAATAAAAAAGGGTTTGAAAGCTTTTAAAACCTTCAAACCCTCGAATAATCAATGGTGCCGAAGGCCGGATTTGAACCGGCACGGGCGGTGCCCACTACCCCCTCAAGATAGCGTGTCTACCAAATTCCACCACTTCGGCACGAAATCGGTTTTATTATGGCTGCCGCGGTGTGTTTGCCGGTCATTGTGAGTTGTTTGCCCCGTCTGATTGACCGGTCTGGCCCTGTTGTCCCTCCTGCGGGGGGGCAGGGGTTTCGCCGCCGGCCGGCGCCTGCTGGGTGCTTTGTTCGGCAGCGGGTTTCATGTCGCTGACCACGGACTTATCGCCGCTTTTCGACATAATAGCC
The DNA here is from genome assembly GCA_018334855.1 of Desulfobacterales bacterium. Lineage (GTDB taxonomy): Bacteria > Desulfobacterota > Desulfobacteria > Desulfobacterales > Desulfosalsimonadaceae > Desulfosalsimonas. The sequence goes on from JAGXLE010000066.1 coordinate 6,687, forward strand.
AGCGAAAGCGAGGTCAGCATGAAGACGACCGCCGCAACCGTGGTTGCTTTGCCCAGAAAGGTCGACGCCCCGGTCTGGCCGAAAAGCGTCTGGTTGCCGGCGCCGCCGAACATGGCTCCCATGGACGCACCTTTGCCGGTCTGGAGCAAAACGATTCCGATCAGCGCAAAACAGACTATCAGGTGTATAATTATAATTAGTACATGCATTATTAAGAACGCTTATAGTTTATTATTTCACTGAAAGCATCAGGTTTAAGGCTGGCCCCGCCGACCAGCGCACCGTCGATGTCGGGCAGTGCCATTAACTCGGCGATATTGCCGGGCTTTACGCTGCCGCCGTATAGAATCCGGGTTGCCCCGGCGGTTTCTTTGCCGAAGCGCTTTTCCAGAAACTCTCTGATCCAGGCATGAACTTCCTGGGCCTGATCAGCAGTGGCGGTTTTGCCGGTGCCGATCGCCCATACCGGTTCGTATGCGATAACAGATCCGCCGAATTCTTCCGCAGTCAGACCTTCTAACCCGTTTTTCATTTGTTTGTCAAGTATGGAAAACGTTTTTTGCGCTTCACGCTCGGATTCGGTTTCACCCACGCATATTACAGGGACCAGGCCCGCGGCCAGGGCGGCTTTAATTTTCCTGTTTACGTTTTCGTCGGTTTCGCCGAAATACTGGCGGCGCTCTGAATGGCCTATAATAACGTATCTGCATCCCGCAGAGGCAAGCATGGGCCCTGATACCTCACCGGTGTAGGCGCCCTCGTTTTCCCAGAACAGGTTCTGGGCACCCAGCCCCACCGGGGTATCACGGATTATCTTCGATACCACTGTCAGGGCGGTTGCCGGCGGGGCGA
>JAGXLE010000067.1 GCA_018334855.1 Desulfobacterales bacterium
GGAAGAGGAGAGTAGCCATCAGCTCGCGGAAGTCACCGCAGAGGAAAACCTGGAGCATCAGGTCACCCGAATGGCCCTGGGCCAGTCCTTTGCCGGAAAAAGCGCGGCCACGTTTATCTGGACAACCGTGGCTGCGCGCATGGAATGGCGCTACGGCATGGCTGCCTACAAGGTAATCGCCATGGATGCCGGCCACGTCTGCCAGAATTTGTATCTGGCCTGCGAAGCCGTGGGCTGCGGCACCTGCGCCATCGGCGCCTATGACCAGGAATATGCAGACGCGGTGCTTGACGTGGACGGCGAGGACGAATTCACCATATACATGGCACCGGTGAGCAAGCTGTAAAATCCTCATAGTAAATCCGCAGGGGCGAACCCCCGTGCCATTTACTATTTTTCCGTTATGCTTTTATCTGACCGGTTTTGCTCCGACGGGTCTTCAGGTTCCTGGTTTTGCGAATTCGGGCCCGCCACCTGGCAGGCATCCCGAACTCAGGTAGATATGCCCATTTTGGGCAGAATCCATAACTGCAGGGCCGCCCACACGACCACGATAATCAACAGTAAAAGCAATGATTTCATTTTAAATATTTATCCTTTTTTAAACTATTTGCTCGGACGGTCGCCCGATGTCGAGGCGATTCTGCGCCGGGCTGAACAATAAATTTACTAAACTAGTGCCCATCCAGAAATGGCTAATTTGCCCAATTTCTGCGTCAGGCTCAAATTTTAATCCTCAAAATACATTGAGTATTCCTGCGGTTAAAATTTTCGCCTTCCTTGAACTTGGACAAATTATCTGATTTCTGGACGGACACTAAACTAAAATTTTAAATATATGATTGGAAATGAAAAAAGTCAAAAACCCGCAAAAAGAAAAAAAGACAATCTCAACAGTAAAAGCATCCCGAAAAGCTCTTGTTCCAATATATCATAATGGGACTTAAAATTAACACGCAATACATTTTATACTTGAAATTTAATAAAAAACAGGATAAAGGCGGATTATCTTCCGTGGATTCTTATTTTAGCGGGTCCCGGAACAGCGGCTGCAGGCAGGTCCATTCCCTCCCGGGGGATCTGCAATGTCGGCAGAGAGATTTTCCTCTTTTAAAGACCTGAGAGCCATTTGACACCTTCATCACGATTTCGGATTTTATAAATTACCATTAATTAAATTGCCGTACCGGTCGATAGGAAAAATAGCTGAAACATTCGGCAGGCGGAGATACAAGCAAGCAAATCGACCGCTGTAAAAAAACCGGCAGCAAAGCCACGGAAAGCCGGTCAGGGCTTTTGTGTCTATAACGCGGTGCAGGAGAAAGGGGCAGATAACCCCCGATCCTGTAAACCCCGACAAAACAAGCAAACATTAAGGAAAGAGGAAAATGAAACTCCGCAAAACCCGCACCCGCAAAATCCGCAATTTCCGTCACAATGAACGGAAAAGCACTCAGCGTGCCGAAAAATGGCCGGACTGGAAAAAAGACGTCCAGGTGGCAAGGTACGTGAGCCTGCTCAAGTAACTCCGGCCCCGCCCCGGCCGATCCGGACGGCCGGGGCGGGCAGCCGCCTGGATCTTCTGCCTTTGTCTAAACAGGAATCGTCCAGGGCCTGCCGGCAAATCTGCAGTAAAGGGCAAACAGAAGAAAAACCATGGTAAGCCCCAGGTGCACCAGCAGGATCCCTGTGACAACAGCAGGCGAAAAAGGCACAAAGGCGCTGTTTCTTATCACCAGCAGAATACCCGAAACAATTATGCCCAGAAGGATCGCTGCACGGGCGGCTCCTGAACCTGACAGCTTCCGGTATCTGCGGGTCACCAGCAGGTATTGCGCGGCGAAATAAGTCGTGATCGCAAGGATGGCTGTTGCTCCCAGGTAGTGGAGGAAGTGGGTGGTGTAGAATTCTGCCAGCCATCCCAGGCCGGGAATGTCTGCGATATAATATCTCTTGAAAATCGGCATCTGGGCAAACCCGGTAAGCGCCAGCAGAAAAAGTGTCAGCCCATATGCATAATTGCCTATGCGGCCTTTCCGGGCGATGACGTGAGTATTTGTTTTCATTATGCTTCTCCCTGACTATTATCGGATTGGCCGGATTTCATGTATCCGTAAAATTTTGCTCCTGCAGCCGCGATTGCGGCAAACGGCGCAATGATCATTGCCGCGGTCAGATTTTCCGCCTTGTCCATGGAATTTGCCGCAGAAGCAAAATGCGGGCGTCCCGGCCCTTTTTCAATCGCGGCGTTTAATTCCTCAAACGGCACAGGCGAGACATAGATGGTATTTGTTCCCCCGTTTTCGGTCTCCCCATAGATATAACCCCCTGTTTCTTCAGCAAGTTCATGGGCACGGGCTATTATATCCGCTCTGGGGCCGATCTGCTGCACATCTGCCGGGCAGGCTTCAATGCAGGCGGGCTTTTTGCCCACGGCCACCCGTTCATAGCACCTGTCGCATTTATACATCACCCCGTTTCCGGCAAACGAGGGCATGATATCCAGGTAGAGCCCCACGCCGGTCTGGCGCTGCGGGATGTGCCAGGGACAGACCTTGCGGCACTTTGATCCGCCCAGGCACACGTCATAATCGATGCGCGATATTCCGTTTTTATATTGCCTTGCTGCTCCCCAGGGGCAGAGGTTTACACACGGCGGATTAACGCAGTGCATGCATCGCCTGGGAATGGTTAGCGTCTCTTTTTTCCCGTCCACCTCGACTTCGGCCTGCTGAATGAAAAGCAGGTTATAAGGGGTCAGCCTGTCCCGCACATCCCGCTTGTCAGACCAGTCCTCAACCGGGACTCTTGAAGGATACATTTCCGGAAACGGCTTTTGTGGCTCAGGGGCCTTGCTGCTGTTTACTTGCCGGCAGGCCTCAACGCATGCGCCGCATCCGATGCACTTGCGGATATCGAGCAGGGTTGCAAGCTGGCCGCGGCCGTCGCTGCCCGCAGCAGCCGCAGAGGGCACCGCAAGGGCGGCCGCGGATCCCGCTGCTGCAACACCTCCCTTTAAAAAAGAACGCCTTGAAATCGATTCAGACATGATCCACCTCGTCTTTTTGGTTAAAGCCTGAAGCACTCCCGACTCTGCCATCTTCTACTTCGGCTTTTGCTTCATGCATGGCAGCGCGCAGAAGCTCCAGGCCTGAAATCACCCGGCTCCTGTCGTCCGGATCCAGTTTTTCAAGAATTGCCGCCTGCATTTGTTTCTGCAATGCATTGGCCCGCTCCACAATGCTGCGGCCCGCAGACGTCAGGCGCAGCAGCCGAACCCTGCCGTCTGCCGGATCAGCCACCCGCTCCAGGAGGCCTTTTTCATTCATACTGTTAACAATTTTTGTAACACGACTTTTTGCCACTTCCAGGCGCTCGGCCACCCCTTTTACCGTAAGGTAGCGCTCGCTGCCGAAAAGGAGCAGGCAGCGGATCTCGGCGCAGGGAAGACCTAGTTCTTCAGCCTCCACGAGATGGCTGTCTTCGCAGCACTGCCTGACGTCCTCAATCAGCTCATTGAGCCTGTGGAGTTGGTAGCCCGGTACGGACTGCGCCCGGCCTTTTTTATGTCCATTTTTATGTGTATTTTCGTTCATAGTGTTAACAAATTTAATCCATAAGCTTTTTCCTGTCAACAAAAAATGACGAGCTTTGCAGAAGGCCCCCCTCACCCTGGACAGGCCGGGGGTCACTCTGCTTTCAGGACAGAGAAAATTTCAAAGACTTAGGGATTATCAGGCCGGCTGCAAAGAATCATTTATCTTTCTTATTGCCGTATCCACCACAAAACCGGCTGTTTTTGAAATAATATTGTGACAATTGTAGAAACGCTGCCTGGAGACTATATCCGGATAAAATTCACTGACCAGATCTGCACAGTTTGTAGAGCCGAATTCCCTTTTAAACATGTTAACCAACGAGACATAGGGAGCCCTTTCTTTCTTGAAATTTTCATTTGAAATACTGATTTTCTCATAAGGGCTCAGCGAAGGGTCATCAATGATTTTTTTCAAAGGGCTGAAATCACGCCTCTCACTTTCACCGAAAAAATAGCCCAGAACCGCAATCCCTCCGCACAAAGCTCCGCATGCCCCTCCCAACCCTGCAATACCTCCGCCGAATCCGGACAAAGCGCGCATCACCTCGGGCGTCACCATTACATTCAAAGCTTCACAGGAACCCTTGAAGACCGACTGATGGCTTGGCCAGCCGTTTCTGATATTATGCAATCCGTTTTTTCTGGCCTTTTCACTCAGTTCTTCTGCATTTTGATCTTTAATCCACGAGACATCAAGTATTTCGGAATACACGAATAAAACTCCTTGAAAATACAATTAAATTCATTACTAAATTATTCCCCGTGCCTGATCCGGGCAAGTGCGTCAGTGTTCAAATTATCAATGAGGCTCCGGAAGGGCAATATAATTTTAACTTCAGCCAATGTTTGCAAAAACATGTAAATCCTTGTAGATTTTTTTATATACATGAAATGCATTAATACCAGAAGTGGACAGGCAATGCGGATATATGCGGTTGCAGACATTCATGCCAGGCCTGAGCGTATTGTAAAAATCCGCGAAAATATAGCCCGATATCGACCGGACGTGCTGGTGATTGCAGGAGATATAACAGCCTGGTTCCACCCGGCCAGGGTCCTTGCCCGCCTCAACCGACTGGGACTTCCGGTTCTTATTATCCGCGGCAACACGGATTTAAAGCGCGTGGAAAAACTGGCGGGTTTCTATGATAATCTCTGCTCGCTTCATTTAAATCAGAAGCAGGTTAAAGGGATCAGTTTTGCCGGCTTAAGCGGCACGATCCCGATACCGTTTCGATCCAGGGCGGGGATGCGGGAAAAATCGCTTCTGGCAAAAACGGGGCAATTGATTGGCAGAAATTCCGTCCTTGTTGTCCACCCCCCGCCCCATGGAGTTCTGGACCAGGTAATGGGAAAATATAACGCCGGCTCAAAAGGTATATACAGGCTGGTTGAACAAAAGCAGCCGCGGCTTGTACTGTGCGGACACATCCACGAAGCCTTCGGATGTGTGCGGCTTGCAGACTCATGGATCGTTAACTGCAACATGGCGGGGCACCGGCAGGGAAGTATTGTGGATATTGAAGCACACGGCAACCCTGAAATCCGGATGCTGGAGGCGGGTTGAGCTCAAAAAAACATATTGGCCATTATTCCTGCAGCGGGCGGGAAAATCAGAACCAGGCCCAGCCTCAGAAAAGTGAATCTGTGCCCGATTATGGCAAGTTCAAACATGGTGGTTATTACCCCCCACAAGGCCCAGCCTGTTACACAGGCAACGGCTGTACCCAGGCCTGCTCCTGCCTTAAATACTGCAGCGATGATGGGAAAAGCTATATAAGGCCCCCCCGGGATGAGGGCTCCGCCTATGCTTCCTATAAGAATCCCCTTTAACCCGGCTTCTTCGCCCAGCCAGGTTTTGATTAATTCAGGCGGGATTACAACCTGCATAAATCCGGCCAGTATAAAAGCCACCAAAAGCAGCGGCGCTATGTTGGTAAAAGTATTTTTAGCGGTTCTAAAACCCCTGATATGAGAGCCGTCGCCTTTTTTATAAGCATAGACGGAAGCGGCGGCAGCCAGAATAATCAGGATAATAAAAGCAATAATCAAGTCTCTTCACCTGCCCCCTGTATTTTCCTTATTTGTTCCCTGACTTTATCGACATAGCCCTTAAAAAATGTATTGGCTATCAGGCCGACTATTAACGGAAATATTAAAGTTACAACAAATCTGACAAAAGTAAGCTTCGGGCCCAGCAAAGCAATCTCCATCGGCAGCCTGCTCAGGCTCCATAAGTTTTTGGCAACCACAAAAGTCACAGCCGTGCCTATCTCGGCACCTGAAAGCAAAAAAGAGGCGGCAATCGGGTAAAAGATATAAGGCCCGCCGGGTATCAGGGCGCCGGCAATCCCGCCCAGCATTATTCCCTTTATGCCGGAATCCTTGCCCAGCCATTTATTTATGGTTTCCCTGGAAACCACCACCTGGATCATCCCGGCAAGAATAAAGGCCGCTATTAACAGGGGAGCTACCTCTATTAACATTTCTCCCCCTGCCATTAGTGCCTGGATAATTATTTTCGGTCCCTGCCGTATAACCCCCACCACGGCCAGAAGTATGGTTATTCCGGACATTGCCAGCACAGTGTTTCTCATTTGTTCAGACCTTTGGGCATATTTACTTGTTTGACGGGAAAATCATCCCCTGTTTTTTATACAGGGGAAACGGGAATCACCCGTTAAAAGGCAGGCAAGGATATTATAGACAGAAATTTCACGGAGCATTCCGCATATTTTTCAGGACAAGCTTCAAATGCCTTAATAGGGCGTAAATTGGAAGCTTTGCCCTCCTATGGAAGCATCGAACATGAGACCGCCCAAGGGGCGCAGAAATACGGCCAAACCATTGACATAGCCGATTTCTGCCTGCACTCCTGTTTTAGGGCCGGCAGTGGCGCCGGCACCGGACCCGGAAGTCCCGGTCCTGGCCTGGGCGCCTGCTGTAACAACGACCGCCTGGGCAGAGGCGCTCAGTTCGAAGCTGCCGCTGGTAAATTTGTCATAGGCCTGTTTATCCTGGAAAAAAATTATTTCGCTAAATGCCTGGCCGCCGATCTGCAAACCGATGGATACCTCGGCTACCGAGGCCCACCCTGTTATCTCTCCATTTCGGAAAACATAGCCCTCGCCGTAGCCGGCTCCCACTATCCAGCCGCCTTTGCCTATCGCGGGAAAGACTGCGTAACCGTAGCTGTTTTCGAAAAATTTTGCCACGGCCGGTGATTCCTTAAACATCTCTATAGTAGCGGAATAGTCTTTTCCTTCTGCGGCAACGCTAATCGCCGACATTCCTAAAATTAATGAAAAAATTAAAACCAATGACAATTTTTTCATTTTCATCCTCCCTGAATTTCATTAAACGGTCAAGGATATATGATCACCCGACATGCATCCCAAAGTTTTCAGGATTAATCACAGATCAAGGTGTGACCCCTTTCACCTTTCACCTTTCACTTTCATTCCCCCACCCCTTCAAGCACCATGGCGGCAAAACGCCCGAAGTCAAAAGCCTTTTCCCTGTCATGAGTAACTCCTAACCGCACAATCACCAGGTCGTTTTCCGGAAACACGGCAACACGCTGCAGGTTGAACCCGCTTAGATAGAACATGGAGTCAGGCAGCCCCGGATAACTTCTCTTTATGTGCTCGTTCTCCGCTGTACCCGGATTGAGCCAGACCTGTGCCCCGTATTGTCCTTCAGATCCCGGAGTGGGGGTGGTACAGTATTTAATCCAGCCTTCAGGCAAAAGCTGCCTTCCCTCCCATCTCCCATTCTGCAGAAAAAACTGACCTATACGTGCCCAGTCCCTGGCGGTTGCGAACATGTAGCTTGAACCAACG
>JAGXLE010000068.1 GCA_018334855.1 Desulfobacterales bacterium
AAGAGGAAAGAGCCCATCAGCTCCATGGCTTTATGGGCAACCCAGAGGGCAATATCGCAGGTATAGGCCTTGGCTGCAGAACTTTTGGAAAGTAAATGGGGGTCTCCGGCCCGGCCAAACTTCCCGGATCCCACCATCTTGCCGACCTGCATGGCATAGGCCCTTGCTGATTCAATTTTCTGGGCCATTTCGCCGAGAACGGAGGCATGGAGGGATCTGGACCGGACCGGCCGGCCTGCAATTTCCCGGTTCCTGGTCCATTCCAGTACAATTTCAAAGCACGCCTGCGCCGGGCCCAGAGCCATGCTGCAGGTGCCCAGGCGCCCCAGCCCGACCACATCGTGAAGGAGCTTGGCATCCTGTCCAGGACCCGCGACTCGATAGTTCTTGGGAACCTTCACATTTTCAAAATAGATTTCCGTGTTCACGTCCGTATAGCACATGCCCATCTTTTCAAACGGCCGGCCAAATGACATTCCCCGGGTATCTGGCGGCACATAAATCAAGGCAACCCCTTCGTCACCTGCCTCTGGATCCGTGGTGCAGACCACGCAATAGGCAATGTCTGCCACGCTTGCACCGCTGGGCCAGATCTTATGGCCGTTAATAATCCAGTTTTCGCCGTCTGATTCCGCAATGGTTTGAATTGTGCGTCCATGCTGGGTGGGATCCTCGGTGTTTGTTCCGCCAGAGGGTTCGGTAATGGCCATGCAGCATCCGTGCGGCTTATCATCGCAGATCCGTGGAACAAATTCATGCAGCAAGTCTGTTCGTCTTGCCATTACCAGGGGGGACAGGGCCCAGTTGATAATGGATAGGTGGGTGCCGACTCCTGCATCCCCCCGGGAGATCTCCTCGATCATCATGTTGTAAACGCTTCCCCGCACTCCGAAACCTCCAAGGGATTCCGGCCATGCCGCCTTTTGAACGCCGATATCCACCAGACCCTGATGAATCCGTTGAAAGGTTGATTGGGCCAGTTGATGATCCCGGTGCCAACCGCCTTCCAGATCCTGCCTGTGCGGCATAATTTCTTTATCCACATATTCACGCACCGCCTGCACCATCTGGATATCTTCATCGGTTGCATCCGGTGCGCCAAGATATTTTTTTCTGAGTTCTGATATTGATGTCATAGCTCTTTTCCTCCCTTGTTTTCTTTTGTTAGATCGCCCTATTGGCTACACCCAGGGATAGGCTGCAGAAGTCAAAACAAATTCCGCCGTCAGATGCTGTTAATTTCAGTCCGTGCGGGCAAAACGCTCCCCATGGCTATTTATGTCTTCAGCCAAAAGCGTGAAGGTGTTTGATGCGAAAGGATTACGTACAAAATTTCAAACATGCCTGAGAAGGGTTTACCCCTCAACCTGTTATGGTTTGGGCCATCAACCATTAGGCGTTTGCCGCAGGCAGGGTTGTAGATGCAGAATACCAAAAAAGAGGCAAAAAGCAATAGCGCAAAGCAGGGGCATCATTTGAATTGAGCAGGCATTATTCGTCGCTTTTCCTGCGAAAGATTTTGACAAATCGGTGTGACCGGGATAATTAATGGGTATATGAGGTTGCTGCGACAGCGCATCCTGTTGCCGATAAATCAATTGCTCTCCTGATTTCTGTTTCCTCCCGATACCGCTGGATTTACCCGAGTTTTATTTTTTGTTCATATGGTCATTGGGTTTAACTCAGGGCCAATTCTTTTCTAAAAGGTGAACAATAATGAAATGCCCGCAATGTAGTTTTGAAAATCCCGAGAGAATGAAATTCTGCGGAGAATGCGGATCGAAGTTAGAAAAAAGATGCAGTGCATGTGATGCCGTCAACCCCGGTAATTTTAAATTCTGCGGTGAATGCGGCCACAAATTGGCAATCACGCCGCAGCCAGCCTCCAAAGAACTTTCAGCTGATGAAAAGCTGCAAAAAATCCAGCGTTACCTCCCCAAGGGCATAGCCGAAAAAATTTTGTCCCAAAGAGACAGAATTGAAGGTGAACACAAGCAGGCATTCGGGGCGCGATTCATCGCAGAGATTTATATGCATATAGATGATCATCACATGATTGAGGCAGAATCATGGATAAACCACGCGATTGGCTTTAATACGAAATACGACACCAAGTGGGAATTGGCCCGTGACCATGTCGTCTATGCCGAGTGGTTCTTTAAAAGTGGGGATGTGGCAAAGGCCAAAGAACAGCTCACAAGGGCCATTGGTCTTTTCGAAAAATGCGGGGCTGACGGCTGGCTTGAAAAATATGAAAAGGAACTGGCAACCCTGTGAAGCAAAATATGTGGCTTAGCTCCGATTAAGAGTGTCTGGTCTTTTGAAAACACTATAGGCAGAGCCATACTAGCAAGATTGCCCTTCAATAGCTGCAGGCCATTGTTGGTTCCTGAGAAAAATAGGGCTATTTTTCTCCTGTGGGACAGGCGAATTCACACTTCCGGCACCAGTCGATTACAAGGATCGGAGAGCCTTGAGAATCTCTTTTGCCGCTTTCAATAGGATGGGCACGATCGGAATCGAGGCGTTGGATACAGGTCGGACGGTCATATTGTCCAAGGGCGAATGCATTTTCAGGGCAGGCTTTTCGGCAAGGCATGGCACAGCCCTGGCAGGGCTGGAAATCTTCCGGCGGGCTGCCGGAGGGAAGGCTGCCTTCGATCAATACCGCACGAAGCCGGACTCTGGGTCCCCATTTTCGGTCCAGCAGCAGGTTATTTTCCCCCACGACGCCCAGTCCTGCGAACACAGCGGCATCTTTCAGATAGACCCCTCCTTTTTCCACGTGGTAGGGCAGCGGCTGTGCACGAATCCCATGAGTATTAAACAGCCAGCTGCTTAACTCCTCAGATATTTTCGTCATTCGGCGGTTTCCCGCGGTATTGCCGCGGTCAAACCAGTCCAGCCGGGGGTCATCTTTCGGATGATGCATGGCCAGCACCAGAAGAGAACGGGCGTTTGGCAGCCAGGAAATAGTTTTTTCTGAATGGTTGGTCTTCCAGCTTCCCACAGCTGCAGCCTTGTAGGAAGGGCCTGCCAGCACTTCATCGATAGCGGCAATCCCCGCTCGAAAACCGTCCCGTTTTTCTGCCTCGGCAATCAGTTCCCCGGCCAGTTGGCGTTGTTGGGTCATATTCTCTCCCCTGTTTTTTGGGTCAGGCCAATTGGGGCGGTCCGAAATATTTCTTGCATGACAACGATGGAAATGCAAGTTCAGACCATGCGTGCCTGGCCACCGGTGTAAATCTGAAATCACTCACTGCGGCCATTCCCGGCCATTAATCCGTAGTTGGCCGGAGAGAGGAATGAAGGAGGAAGCCGGCATTTACAGAACCACTTCAATGCAGGTGCCCGCAGCTGACAAAATATTCAAATAAAGTTCTGCCTTCCTCAACTCCAGGAAAATGTTTTTCAAACATTTCCGTCCGCCTTATCTTTTTGATTTTGAAATAACGATAAATCCAAAAATGGGCAAACGGATCCCAAGGCCTCATCCATATCAAGTGCGGATCAGCGGGATATGTAAGACCGCCATCTGAGTATATAACCTCTTCTTCCTCAATTTTGCCCAAGGCAATAACCTTCTTTTTGTAAGTTAACAAAAAAGTATTTGGCATCTGAGCGTCATCATGATAGTAATAATATATTATATCATAAATGACGTCAGCAGGGTTCTTCTGCAAAGGCACCCTTTTTATCTTCCCCCAATTCGTATTTTTGCTCATGTTTTTCGCCCCCTTACCCAAAGAAATAAAATATCAAAGCGGTTTCCATGGCCCTGATGCCCGGTGCATAACCATCAAAGAAAACCCTTTTCCATCAACTCCCCCCGGAGCTTTGAACGTGCTCTGGCCTCCTGAAGGGTTAGCTCCCTTTCCAGCTCCGGAAGACAGATCCAGCCAGGGCCCTTTCTGCCTGTTGCCAGGGCCTGGCCGCGAAGGAGAACTTGCTCCCTGGCCAAAAGATGCTGTTGGTACCTGACAGGTACTGTTTCAAGCCCGTTTTTGGCCCCTAAAATGGCGCCAACCAAGGCGCCGATGGTATCCGTATCCCCTCCCAGATTGACTGCCTCGATCACGCCTTCGGTAAAATCGTGTTTATGCCTTGCAGAGATAAGCAATGCCGTAGGCACGGCTGTCAGGGCAAAACTTTTTGTGGCGAAAATCTTGTCAAGGCCGAGGCAGCTTTTCGCATAATCAGCAATCTTTGTTAAGGCATCCTGGAGGGGAAGGTAATGCCACTCGGCCAATTGAAACAGCGCATCGGAAAACTCGTTTGCGCGTCCCTCATAGCCGGCATGGAGTTGGTCAGCACATTTTTCCGCCAGAAACGTTTCGGCCAGCAGTGCCTCATTCGCCACGGCCTCCAGAAACACCCGCGTGTTCATCGAGTCATTGTCTATCCCGAGGGCTACCGCGGCGGCGACCGCAGCGGCAGAGGCGGCCGCATGGGGATGCGAGCTTGTGGCAAGAGCAGAGCGAACCGCGTTTTCTATACGAGCCTTTCTTTCCCGGCAAAACCAGACACCCACGGGCGCCACCCGCATGGCCGCCCCATTTCCGTTTGCCGGTGGCGCAAAAGCAGCAGTATTTTTTACCCTGCGTCGAAAGTTACTTCCCGTACCCCGGTGGCAGCCGAAAGTTTCTTTGCATTTCTTTATTCTGCCGGTTTTGGTGCTTGGAGCCGTAATAACAGTCTGGGCCATTTCCTTCCAGACCTCCAGTAAAACATCCTCTTTAATCTCATGATTTTCCACAAGTATATCTGTAATTGAAAGCGCTTGCTGAGTATCATCGCTATGAAGTCCCGGAAGCCGCCAGTAATAAGTATCTCGCATAGCCTGAACAGGTGCTTCAACAAGATCTTCAATTCTTCCAAACCCGGTCTTTATTTCGTGAGGGCTCATTGCTTCCACAGGACAGCCCAGTACGTCACCCACTGCCAGTCCGATCAAACAACCTTGTGCACGGTCTTTGCTAAGCATTGGTCCTGTGACACCTTTACAGCTAAATTATATCGAAGCCATTTCAAAATCTTTTACTATTGTTTACCCACTTTTGCAAACATTGGCAAGCCTCGAAAAGTGTCACTTTGTGTCAAAACCATGGTAAAAAAATGGGCCCAGGACATTCCCAGAATCCCCTCACCAGACTCGGCATATTTCTCCGATTTAAAATGATAATCATGGGTAATTTCTTTTCAATAGTGCCCCGGCGCCGATAACAAGAACAATAATGATCGCAATCCCCACGGATTTCATGACCGACCTCCTTAGATAGCCGGTTTCCGATAATTGATTCCGGAGTCCGCAGAACGCAGCTTTCGTCCTGCATCGTTCATGTCGAAAGCTTCAAAAACCGGGCGTTTATCGCAACAATCACGGTGCTCAAGGACATGAGAATGGCACCCACTGCCGGTGAGAGAAGAATGCCCCAGGTATAAAGCACACCGCCTGCCAATGGGATGGCAAAGGCGTTATATCCCGTGGCCCATGCCAGGTTCTGCAGCATCTTCCGATAAGTCGCCCGGGACAGGTCCAGAATGGCTACCGCATCCATCGGGTTGCTCCGCACCAAGATGATATCGGCCGCCTCCACGGCCACGTCCGTGCCGGCACCGATTGCGATCCCCACATCCGCCTGGGCCAGGGCCGGCGCGTCATTGACGCCGTCTCCGGTCATGGCCACGATCAAACCGCGGGACTGGACTTCTTTCACCTTTTTGGCCTTGTCCTCGGGCAGCACCTCGGCGAAATAGTCATCCAGGCCGATTTCTTCTGCCACCCAGGCAGCCACCTGCTTGTTATCGCCGGTGAGCATCATGCACTGAATGCCCATCTGCTTGAGTTTTGAAATCGCCTGCCTGGATTCCTCCCGGATGATGTCTGCCAGCGCCACGGCGCCGACAGGCGTCTGGTCAATCACAATAAAGACAACGGTTTTGCCCTGGGCGTTTAACGCGTCAATCCGATTATTATCGACGGATAAATTGTTTTCCTGAAGATAGCCCGGGCTGACCACCTTCACGTGCTTGCCTTCGACCCGTGCCTGCGCGCCCTTGCCCGTAATCGATTTGAAGTCTTCGGCCTTTTGCGGTTTTTCCACCGCCTCGGCGATTGCTTGTGCAATGGGGTGTTGGGATTGAGATTCAACGGCTGCGGCATAACCGAGCAAATCCTCTTGGTTGTAATCATCTGAAAAGCTCAGGGTTTCGGTCACGCCGAAACGGCCTTCGGTCAGGGTTCCGGTTTTGTCAAAAATAATGGCCTGGATGTTTCGCCCCCGCTCAAAAGCGGCCCGGTTTCGGATCAGCAGGCCGTTTTTGGCCGAAAGCGCCGTGGAGACGGCAACGACAAGAGGAACCGCAAGGCCCAGGGCATGCGGGCAGGTGATCACCATGACCGTTACCGTGCGCTCCAGGGAAAAAGCAAAATCTCTGCCCATAAACGCCAGCCAGATCACCAGGGTGATCGCCCCGCAGGTGAGCGCAATGATTGTCAGCCACAGGGCGGCCCGGTTGGCCAGATCCTGACTTCTGGACTTGCTTTGCTGGGCCTGCTCCACCAGGTCGATCATCTGGGACAGGTATGAATCCTTGCCGGTTTTCTGCACCGTGACCGTCAAAGATCCTTCGCCGTTGACCGATCCACCGATCACCTGCGTGCCGGCACTTTTGGAAACCGGCCGGGACTCGCCGGTGACCATCGACTCGTTGACCGAACTCTGGCCGTCGGCCACCTCGCCGTCCACGGGGACTTTTTCTCCGGGCTTGACCAGCACCCGGTCTCCGGCCTGGATTTCTTGTATGGAAACATCCTTTGTGCTGCCGTCGTCCATGACCTTATGGGCATCCGAGGGCATGAGTTTTGCCAGTTCCTCAAGCGCCCGGGACGCCCCCATGACCGAGCGCATTTCGATCCAGTGGCCAAGCAGCATGATGTCGATCAGGGTGGCCAGCTCCCAGAAAAACACTTTTCCGGCAAGGCCGAAGACCACGACACTGCTGTAGATATAAGCCGTTGCAATGGCAACGGCAATCAGGGTCATCATGCCGGGCTGGAATTTTTTCAGCTCGTCAAAAATCCCTTTTAAAAACGGCCATCCGCCGTAGAAAAAGATCGCCGTGGACAGGGCAAACAACACGTATTGATCGCCCGCAAACCCAAGTTCCCGCAGCCCCAGAAAAGACTGGATCATGGGTGAGAGAAACAACACGGGCACTGTGATGGCAAGGGATATCCAGAAGCGCTTTTTGAAATCCGCCACCATGTGCGCGTGATGATCGCCATGGCCGCCATGATCCCCTTGCCCGCCATGGCCGGAATGCGCCTTGTGGTGCCCGGAGGAAGCGTGATCGTGTCCGGATTGTCCGCCGCCATGTGACCCGCCTGACTCACGTGACGGATCTTCCCGGTTTCCT
>JAGXLE010000069.1 GCA_018334855.1 Desulfobacterales bacterium
GGAGAGAAGAAGATATTTACCTGGTCATCAATCTTTTGGTTCTTCTGTTTTTTTCCGCATGGCGGTTTTCCCGGATGATGACACGGCCTATTCAGCGTTTGATCCGCATTACTGATGAATACGAGGCCTCGGAAGACTTTGAATTTTTTCCTGAAAAGCAGAAAGATGAATTCCGCAGGCTATCGGGCTCATTAAACCGGATGGTTCGGCGTATTGAGGCTGACCGCGACCAGCTCAGGGAGTCTCTTGATTCTCTTGAGAAATCAAACCGGCAGTTAAAAGAGGCACAGAACGAGATCGTGCGGGCTGAAAAGCTTGCCTCCATAGGGCGCCTGTCTGCAGGTATCGCCCATGAAATCGGAAATCCCGTGGGCATTGTACTCGGGTATCTCGGACTTTTAAAATCGCGCTGCCTTGCACCTGATGACGAGCTCGGCAAAGATTATATCGAGAGGGCAGAGTCCGAAATCCAGCGGGTAAATACTATTATCCGCCAGCTTCTCGATTTTTCCCGCAACCGGCCGTCAAATTATTCGGTTCTTTCGCTCCATGATCTTGTCAGGGAGGCGGGGGAAATGCTGTCCCAGCAGCCCATGTTTTCCGATATCGTACTTGAATACAAATTCGGGGCTGAAAATGACCGCGTGCATGCCGATGCCGATCAGCTCCACCAGGTAATGGTCAACCTGATGATCAATGCGGCCGATTCCATAAAGCAGGCCGAAAGCGTTGGGCAGGGCAGTATCCGGCTTGCCACCAGGGGCATAGACAGCCGGCAGTGCAGGCAGGCCATTGATTCGAAACACGGAGCTATTGAACTGAAGGTGATCGACAATGGCACCGGCATTGAGGATCAGTATCTGGATAAAATTTTTGATCCGTTTTTCACCACCAAGGAAACAGGAAAAGGTACCGGCCTCGGGTTGTCTGTAAGCTACATGATGATCCGGCAGATGGGCGGCGGCATTGACGCCCTGCCTGGACAAGACGGCGGCACGCAAATAGTGATTGAACTGCCGGTTTGTACGGAGGCAGATAAAAGCCGGGATTTTTCAGGCAACCCCAATAATACTTGTCAGAACGGAAAAGTTTCATGACACAGGATATTACCGACAGAGATGGCAAAAAGATTCTGGTGGTCGACGATGAGGCCAACATGCGCCACATGTTAAGCCTCCTTCTTGCCGATGCCGGCTACCGGGTTGATACGGCCGGCGACGGTGAGGCAGCTCTTAAAAAGGTTCAGGAGGCCCATTATAATTATATCTTTTGCGATATCAAAATGCCCAACATGGACGGCATGACGTTTCTTGAATCCGCGGCCGGGTTTTTAAGATATACCAACGTGATCATGATGTCTGCCTACGGAACCATTGATACGGCCGTGGAGGCCATGAAAAAAGGGGCCTATGATTATATATCCAAGCCCTTTAAAACCGACGAAGTGCTGCTGGCGTTAAAAAAGGCCGAAGAGCGCGAAAGCCTGAAAAACGAAAACCGCGAATTAAAAAACCGGCTCGAACACATTGAGCAGTCTCATAAGTTCGGCAGCATGATTGCCGAGAGCAAAAGCATGCAGGAGGTTTTCCGACTTGCAGCCAAGGTAGCGCAATACGACACTACGGTGCTGATTGTCGGGGAGAGCGGAACGGGCAAGGAATTGATCGCCCGCGGAATTCATTTTGCAAGCAAGCGCGCGGACAAACCCCTGATTCCGGTCAATTGCGGAGGAATTCCGGAAAACCTGCTTGAAAGCGAACTTTTCGGATACAAAAAAGGAGCGTTTACCGGGGCGGACAGAAATTACGGCGGACTTTTTGAGGCGGCCTCGGGCGGGACCGTGTTTTTGGACGAAATAGGGGATCTGCCCCTGTCTTTGCAGGTAAAACTGCTGCGCGTGCTCCAGGACAACGAGATTCGGCCCGTGGGTTCGTCTGTGTCAAAGCAGGTCGATGTAAGGATAATTGCGGCCACCTCAAAGGACCTGGAAGATCAGGTGAGCAAAGGGGCTTTCAGGGAGGACCTGTTTTACCGGTTAAACGTTATGCCGGTACACCTGCCGCCGCTTGCGGAAAGAACAGAGGATATTCCTTTGCTTTGCCGTTTTTTTATCGAGCGCTACAGCGAAAGGTTTGAAAAACAGGTAACCGGTATTTCATCCGCGGCCATGTCCCTGCTGCTTGAGCATTCCTGGCCGGGTAATGTACGCGAACTGGAAAATCTTATCGAACGGGCTGTGGTTCTTGCAGAAGATGAGGTGCTTGATACCGGCCTGTTCTCTTCGCTTTGCCAGGCCGGGGAGGGGCGTAATAACGGTATTGACGATATAATTTCAGGCTATTCTTTGAAATCCGGCAAACAAGCGCTTGAAAAGGTCCTGATCAAAAAAGCCCTGGCTGCTACCGGAGGCAATAGAACCAAGGCTTCGCGCCTGCTTGAGATAAGCCATCCGTCGCTTTTGAGCAAGATGCGGGATTACAACATTGAATAAGCGCCTTGAAGTGCTTATTTGCCCTGGTTGATTCTTTCCCTTAATTTCCCGGAGCATTTAAATGTGACAACCTTGCGGGCGTTTAGCAGGAGGTCTTCGCCTGTTGCGGGATTGCGGCCCCGGCGGGTACTTTTCTGCTTGACGCAGAACTTGCCGAAACCGGAGACAAGGACATCTTCATCGTTTTCAAGGCTGCGCTTGATAATTTCGAGAAGTGATTCAACAATTTCCACGGATTTTTTCTTGGTAAAACCCAGCTCGTTGACCTGTTCAACGATATTATTTTTCGTCAGTGCCATTATGCCTCCTGCTCCGGCTTTTGTTGATGGTTGCATGTTGATTCGGCCTGTTCCGGTTCGGTTTCGCCGTCTGTTTGCCTGTCTGCTTCCGTAACCGGAAAATACTGCTTCACTGTCTTTACTATATTGTCGATCCTGCTTGAAATCTCGTTGATTTCATTTTTTATTTCAGTGGCATCCGGAGTTTTCATAAAAAAATCAGCTAATGTATCCTCACCGTTTTTTACCCGTTCATACGTTCATACATGGTTATAAAATGCTTTTCAAGGATGCAATGATCATGTTTTTATTATAGATAAAACGATATGAATAATATGTCAAGATGTTATAGTTATTTTTAAACCAATCCCAGGAAAATTTGATTTTTCATCAGCAAATTTTTATATTACGGTTTCGATCTGCTGCCGGGGTGTAGCCTCCGTGTCTGCTTTACCCAAAAGCGGATCAATAAAAAAGGTTTCAGGAATTGCGGCCTGAAACCTTGTATTTCATGGAGCCGACGAGCGGAGTCGAACCGCTGACCTGCTCATTACGAGTGAGCTGCTCTACCTGCTGAGCTACGTCGGCAAAGCGGATTGATAGGTATCATGGAAATATTGCCGCAGTCAAGCGTTTTTGGGCAAATCAGACACCCTGACGGCTGTGCATGGATCAATATGGAATAAGAGTACCAGTATGAAAAGATATAAATCCTATTTTCGTGCCGCACAAGCAGAAGATATAAGCGTAATTGAAGCGGTCAGCGACCGCCTGCAGCAGGGTGCCGCCAGTGTTACCTGTACCGGTGCCGCGGGCGCAGAACGGGCATATATGCTTTCCCGCCTGAGCCGCAGGCTAAAGCGCCCCCTTTTTATAATGGTGCCGGGTATGAATGAGGCCGAGAGCCTTGTCCAGGACCTGGCCTTTTTTTCGGACACAGACGATGCCCCGCCTGTATACCTGTTTCCGCCTTACAACATTTTGCCTTTCAAGCGGGTTGCCTATCATAATGAAACCGCGGCCCGGCGCATCCGGATTTTATACCAGCTTGCAGTGGGCGGAAATACGGGGCAGGTGGTAGTTGCGCCTGTGGAAACCCTGCTGCAGAAAATTATTCCGCGCCGGGAGCTGTGCGATTACGCGGAACTGATAATGGTCAACGAGGAGACCGAACGCGATCGTCTCGTGGAAAAACTCAATGCGGGCGGATACGCTCATACGGCCATGGTGGAAGAGCCGGGGGAGTACAGCATACGCGGGGGTATTTTTGACATATTTTCCCCGATGTATGACAATCCCGTGCGCATCGAGTTTTTTGGCGACACTGTGGATTCCATCCGGTTTTTTTCTGCTTCCACCCAGCGCAAAATAAGCTCGGCTCAGGAGGCCGTGGTACTGCCGGCAAGGGAGGCGATCCTGGAAAAGCACCGGGTAAGTGACGTAATTGCCAGGGCCCGCGAGCAGAGGATGGATGCCGGACTATCCAGATCGGCAGAGGATGAATTCGTTGAAAGGCTGCGTACCGAAGGCGTGTTTGCAGGCATAGAAAGCCTGCTGCCGCTTATCTATCCCGAGCCTGATACGGTATTTGATTATCTGCCTGACCGGGCCCTGATGGTGGAATATGATGCCCCAGCAATTGAAAAAGCCGCGCTGAAGAAAGAGGACATGGCTTCACGCAATTATGTTTCTGCCTGCAATGATAACCGGATGTGCGTCAAGCCTGAACTTATCTACCAGGACTGGCGCACCGCAAAGGACCTGCTTAAATCCCGTCAGCGTCTTGCCTTCCGCCTCATTGATGTAAATGCCCCGGAAAGTCCGGATGAATCGGATCAGGACAGTTTTGATCTGGGGGCCGATGACAATTCAGACATTGAAAGCACCCTGCTTGCCAGGCGCAGGGGGGATCAGGCTTTAACCCCTCTTGCCGACTGGATAGAACAGAACCGCAGCAGCGCCTGTGCCACGCTGATGGTCTGCCGGAGCAAGTCGCAGGCAGAAAGACTGATGGATCTCACAGAGGGCTACGGAATCCGGCCTGAAATCGTGGATTCGTTTTCGCAGATAAGATTTTTATCTTCAGCCCCGGCCATCTGCATAGGTAGGCTTTCTTCAGGCTTTGTCTGGCCCGGTGAGCGGATTGCCGTGATTACAGACAGGGAGATTTTCGGCACCAAAGTCCGTCAGAAAAGCAGAAAGGAAAACCGGCAGGCTGTCAAGACCGCGCTGCTCGATTTTGCGGATTTAAATGCAGGCGACCTGGTTGTCCATGTTGATCACGGCATAGGTCAGTACAGGGGCCTGGAGAAAATTACTTTGGAAGGCATCACAAACGATTTCCTGGTGCTTGAATACAGGGGCGGCGACAAACTGTTTCTGCCGGTCGACCGCATGGACATGGTGCAGAAATACATGGGAGTCGAAGGCGCAGCCCCGGTTATTGACAGGCTCGGCGGCACCTCCTGGGGGAAGGTGAAAGAAAAGGCCAGAAAGTCTGTTGAAAAAATAGCCGGCGAGCTCCTTGATCTTTATGCCGAGCGCAGGGTTAAGAAAGGACATGCCTACAGCGCGCCGGATAGTTATTACAAGGATTTTGAAGCAGGTTTTCCCTACGAGGAGACCCCTGACCAGGTAAGGGCCATTTCAGACGTGACAGGCGATATGGAATCGCCTGTTCCCATGGACCGGCTGATCTGCGGAGACGTGGGCTACGGCAAAACCGAGGTGGCCCTGCGGGCCGCGTTCAAGGCCGTCAACGACGGCAAGCAGGTGGCCGTGCTGGTGCCCACCACGCTTCTGGCAGAACAGCATTTCCGAACATTTTCAGAGCGATTTGAGCATTACCCGGTCAATATTGAAAGCCTGAACCGGTTCAGGTCCCGCAAAAAGCAGAAGGAAATCATCGATGAAATTCAACACGGAAAGGTAGATATTGTTATCGGCACCCACAGGCTGCTGCAGAAAGACGTCTCATTTACGGATCTCGGCCTGATAATAATTGACGAGGAGCAGCGCTTCGGCGTGCGCCACAAGGAAAAGTTAAAAAAGATGCGCAGCACTGTGGACGTGCTTTCAATGACGGCCACGCCGATTCCCAGGACCCTTCACCTGTCGATGCTCGGCGTGCGCGATATAAGCGTGATTACCACACCGCCGGAGCTGCGTCAGCCTATTAGATCCTATATAAGCGAATTTGATCCTGCCGTGATTTCAGAGGCAGTGCGCGGTGAAATAGAGAGGGGCGGCCAGATCTTCTTTGTTCACAACAATATCAATACCATCTGGAACATGGCAAGGCGGCTCAGGGAGATTGTGCCCGAGGTCCGGCTGGGGGTGGCCCACGGCAGACTTGCAGAAGAAGAGCTC
This sequence comes from Desulfobacterales bacterium, assembly GCA_018334855.1. Classification (GTDB taxonomy): domain Bacteria; phylum Desulfobacterota; class Desulfobacteria; order Desulfobacterales; family Desulfosalsimonadaceae; genus Desulfosalsimonas. The sequence continues at coordinate 6,139 of JAGXLE010000069.1, forward strand.
GAGCAGGTCATGTACAAGTTTATAAACAGGGAAATCGATATGCTGGTATCAACCACGATTGTGGAATCAGGGCTCGATATCCCCAATGCCAACACAATGATTATTAACCGGGCAGACCGCATGGGACTGGCCCAGCTCTATCAGCTGAGGGGCCGTGTGGGAAGGGCCGACACCCAGGCTTACGCCTACCTGATAGTGCCAAAGGAGGCCGCCCTTTCCAAGGACGCCCAGAAACGGCTAAGGGTTGTAATGGAGCACAGCGATCTGGGGGCGGGCTTCCAGATCGCTTTAAACGATTTAAAGATCAGGGGCGGAGGTGCGGCCTTGGGGGTTTCCCAGTCCGGCCACATAGCCGCGGTGGGATACGACATGTTTTTAAAGCTCATGGAAGAGGCGGTAAGCCGCCTGAAAGGCGAACAGGTGGTCGAGCCGCTCGAGCCCGAGATCAATATCCCGGTTTCGGTCTACATTCCTGAATCCTATATACCCGATATTGATCAGCGGATGTCGGCCTACCGCCGTCTGGCCAGGATGAGCGATTTAAAGGAGGTTTCCGATTTCAGGGCGGAACTTTCCGACCGCTACGGGGAGCTGCCCGCCGAAGCCGTGAACCTGCTGCTTAAAATCATGCTAAGAATCCTGGCCGCCAGGGCGGGGGCAAAAAAACTGGATCTGACCCATGAGGTCATGTCTGTTACGTTCTCAGAGATGCACCAGAAAAATCCTCACGGGATATTGGATATGATTGCGGCAGCCCCGGATCTCTACAGGTTCACACCTGAACATACTCTGTATGTGCGTATGGGCAGGTCAGATATCAACGGGTTGATGAATCAGGCCAAAAAGATCTTGATGGAAATTGCAACATATGTTAATAATTAAAAATTTTATTAGCGCCGGGAGTATTTTAAAGGAGTATTTTATATGGGCTTGATTTTGAAGAAAAATAGCGTATGGCTGATGTGTGTTGTTTGCCTGCTGGTGATTTTTGGAACCGGAATAACGCAGGCCCGGCAGGTTGTAGACAGGATCGTGGCAGTAGTCAATAACGACGTCATTCGCCTGCGGGAACTGAACCGGAATTTTGCCCAGGTAAAGGAGCAGATCAAATCGCAGAACATGACT
>JAGXLE010000070.1 GCA_018334855.1 Desulfobacterales bacterium
GGAGAGGAAACTTATCCCGGTTCGCCCCTGTGAAAGCGCCCTTCTTATACCCGAAAAACTCGCTTTCCATAAGGGTTTCCGGGATGCTGCCGCAGTTTATAACCACGAAAGGTTTGTCAGACCGGTTGCTCTGATCATGGATCGCGCGCGCTATCAGCTCTTTGCCTGTACCGCTCTCACCTGTAATCATCACGCTTGTTTTGGTGGGAGCCACTTGCTCGATAAGTTCGTAAATATGCTTCATTCGAGGGCTGTTGCCCACCAGCAGACCGAAATAAAGGCTTTGCCGAAGTTCGTCATCCAGCCGTTTCTTTTCATCGGAAAGGGTCTTTAATTCAAGCGCCTTGGAGATGGTCTGCTTGAGTTCGTCATTGTCAAACGGCTTGGGCACATAATCATAAGCCCCTTCGTTCATGGCTTCCACTGCATTTTCAGCAGTGGCATATGCGGAAATCATGATAACCACGGTATCCGGGTTTACTGCCTTGGCCTTTCGCAGTACATCCAGGCCGCTGATATCGCCCAGGCGAATATCGCAGAGCGCGAGATCAAAAGTTTCCTGATCCAGCAAGGCATTAGCCTTTTTGCCGGTTTCCGCGCTTGCAACCCGGTAGCCTTCCTTACCGAGCATGATCTCCAGAAATTCCCTCATGCTCAGCTCATCATCAACTATCAGTAATTTTGCCTGGTCTGTCATCTCGGAAAAGGAATGTTTTTCAGGTGTCTTTTGAAAGGTCAAATACTATACTGCCGTCAACGAGCGTGTATACGGCGCGGCCTTTTAACTCCCGGCCGTCAAAAGGGGTGTTGCGGCTTTTGGAGCGATCTTTTGCCGCGCTGTACAAATATTTTGCAGAAAGATCGATTATCGTGATATCCGCGGCTTGTCCCACTTCAAGCCCGCATGGTTTGCCGATTATTTTTGCCGGATTTTTAGACATGGCCGCAAACAGCTGTTCCAGGGAAAGTACGTCTTCTTCCACCAGCCGCAAACCGAGGGCGAGGGCGGTTTCCAAGCCCGTGATTCCGTTTGCCGCCAGGTCGAATTCCACCTCTTTTTCAATCTGCGAATGAGGGGCGTGATCCGTAGCAATGGCGTCAATTGTTCCGTCGGCCAGGGCGGCTGCAACTGCCAGACGATCTTTTTCAGTGCGCAGCGGCGGGTTCATCTTGGCATGGGTATCATAGGAATTTACCGCCTCATCGGTCAGGGTAAAGTAATGCGGGGCGGTCTCTGCGGTTACCGCAGCACCCCTGGCTTTTGCAGCCCTGATCGCTTCAACTGATTCACTGGTGCTCACATGGGCGATATGAACCGGCACGCCTGTCAGTTCGCTTAAAGCAATATCGCGCATCACCATCACGCTCTCTGCAGCATTGGGGATCCCGGGCAGACCAAGCCTTGTGGAAACCTCGCCTTCGTTCATCACTCCGCCTGCCAAGCTCAGTTCCTCGCAATGAGAAATCACGGCAAGGCCGATTCCGCTGGCATATTCCAGGGCCCGCCTCATAAGCTGTGCATCTGATACGGGTTTTCCGTCATCTGATACCGCAACTGCACCTGCAGATTTCAGATCACCGTATTGCGCAAGCTGCTCTCCTGAGAGTCCCGCGCTGATTGCACCCACGGGATAAACCCGTACAAGGCCGCAGCGTGCAGCCCGGTCGAGTATATAACTTGTAATGGCCGCGGAATCATTAACAGGCGAGGTATTGGGCATACAGCATACCGCCGTGAATCCGCCCGCCGCGGCAGCCCGGCTTCCTGTTTCGACTGTTTCCTTGTATTCCTGGCCCGGATCGCGCAGATGAACGTGCATATCTACAAGTCCAGGCACAACCAGAAGGCCCCGGGCGTCAATCACGGTCACATCTTCCGGACCGCTGTCGGTAAAAGGTGCAGGTTCCGAATCGTTTCGGCGGGTTTCAATTTTTGCAATCCGGCCGTCTTCAATAAATATATCAGCCGGCGTATCCATAACACCCGGGTCTATCACCCGCCCGCCTTTAATCTGTATCTGCATGACGCGCTCCTCCTGCAAGCAGATAGAAAAGAGCCATACGAAGCGCCACCCCGTTGGTTACCTGGTCAAGGATAACGGAAAATGGCCCGTCTGCGGCCTCGGGTGAAATTTCCACCCCGCGGTTAATCGGCCCCGGATGCATTATAAGTGCATCCGATTTTAACAGACCAAGCCGCGCGGCATTAAGTCCGTATTGTACCGAGTATTCCCTCTCTGTCGGAAACAGAAAACGTCTCTGGCGTTCCTTTTGAATCCGCAGCATGATAATTACGTCTGCCCCTGTTATTGCTTCTTCAACGTTGCCGGCCACAGAGGCTCCAAGTCTTTCTATGCCGGGCGGAATCATGGTGGCGGGCCCGGCCACCCTCACGGCTGAGCCCATCTTTATAAATCCGGCAATGTTGGAGCGGGCTACCCGGCTGTGTGTAATGTCTCCGATAATAGCGACATTTAATCCGGCAAAGCCGCCTTTTTTCTCCCTGACGGTCATCATGTCTAGCAAAGCCTGAGTGGGATGGGCGTGCATTCCGTCGCCCGCATTTATGACCGAAACATCAAGGCTGCGGGCCAGCATATGAGGTGCTCCTGCAGAGGAATGTCGAATAACCACAATATCTGGATTCATGGCTTCAAGATTTCTGGCGGTGTCAATAAGGGTTTCGCCCTTGACAATGCTGCTCGACGCCGCTGCAATGGCAACGCAGTCCGCTGAAAGCCGTTTTGCGGCAATATCAAATGAAATCCGGGTCCGTGTGCTGGGTTCCATGAAAAACAAAACGATTGTCTGACCCCGAAGGGTAGGGACTTTTTTAATCGGCCTTTCTGAAATCTCCTTTAAACCGAAGGCGGTATCAAGAATCAGCCCGATTTCTTCGGCAGAAAGCGATTCTATGTCCAGGACGTCTTTTTTAGTCCACTGCATTGGCAATATCCCGGGTTATTGCAGTACATCTCCGATCCGGTGCCATCTTACACCGAACTCATCGCTGTCCCATGACCAGTAAATAATAAAAGCCTCTCCTTTTACGGCCGATTCCTTTACAAATCCCCAAAAACGGCTGTCGTAGCTGTCGTCCCTGTTGTCACCCATTACAAAATAACAGTTTTCAGGAACTGTTACGGGTCCGAAATTATCCCGGCTGCTCTTTGATTCCGGCAGAATTTCATTCCCGCTGTGTTTGATCCTGAAATCGTTAAACAGCCGGCCGTTTACATAAACCTTCTTGTCTTTTACCTCGACCACGTCACCGGGAATCCCGACCACCCGCTTTATAAAATCCTTGTCTTCGTCTAAGGGATATTCAAAAACAATTATATCGCCGCGCTCAGGTTCGCTGACAGGGATAATGGTGGTGTTTGTAACCGGAATCTTTACCCCGTAAATAAACTTGTTTACCAGAATATGATCCCCGACCAGAAGTGTGGGCTCCATTGAGCCGCTCGGTATTTTAAAAGCCTGGACAATAAATGCACGGATAAAAAGTGCCAGGATGACCGCGATAACAATTGCTTCTATATTTTCCCGAAGCTTGCTTTTGGGTTTTCCGCCCTTTTCTTCCCCGGCTTTTTTTAAATTTTCCTTGTTTTTCAATTTCCGCGTTCACAAAAAAATATTTCAGATATTATTCAAAATTTTCTTATTAGGATAAGATAACCCAAATCGTACAATATATCAAGCGGTTTACTCATCGCCCGCCATCTCTTTTACACCCCTGAGTTTTGCTGAAACGTTGTTTTCAATCCAGGAGGGATCCCACCATTCCACGGGATTTACAAAAATATCATTGATAAACATCCCGTAATGAAGATGATCGCCGGCTGCAAGGCCGGTGCTTCCGGTATGTCCGATAATTTCTGATTTTTCCACCATCTGGCCTTCTTTTACGCCGGTTCGGCTCAGATGTGCGTAAACCGAAAACAGGCCGAAGCCGTGGTCAATGGTCACCACGTTTCCGTAAATCCCTACCTGGCCCACAAAGTCCACGCGGCCTGAATTGGCCGCCGGCACAGGTGCATGACGTACCGATGCCAGGTCAATGCCGAGGTGAACCTCTTTGTCAATGACCTCTCCATCGTAGACATAGGTCCTGTGATCTGCAAAACCGGCCTTTCTTGCCGAATTGGGCAGCCGCGCAAAAGCTCCTGACCAGTGAAAACCGTTATCAGAGTTCTTTCCTGAGGAAAGAATTGCCTCGTTGTTTTTTCTGCGCAGGTCCTTGTTTATAAACAAAAACTGTTCAACCGGCGGCTTATCTTTGGGAAAGCCGGAAACACTGCGGAATCCGGGAAGTATCCTGTCAAGGAGCCGGTCGGATATAGTAAGGGTCTCGGCATTAAAGCGCCTGTTTCTGAGATGATGATAAAATCCCCTTCGCCCCGTATTGCCGGCCAGGTCCACGGCTTCTACATACATATCCGCATCTGTTTGCTGATCATAGGCAAGTCCGAAAAAAGCGATGTAAATATCAGGATCCTCAAAATATCCGCTGTAGCCTTTAAAAAAATGTCCGTTAACCGAAACACCCTGTTTGCCGCATTCTTCGGACAACTTGTAAATGATCAGCCCTGCCCCGCCCTGGCTGACATTATGCTGGCCCGTCAGAACCTCAACCTGAGGGGCGGATGTATCAATGACAAGCTCTTTTTCAATATATGCCCTGTTTCCGGAAAACCAATTGCCCCAGGATCGGTCCCGGGCCGAGACCCTCAGCAGGGCTTTTCCGTCTGACAGCCCGAGTTTCCGGGTATCCATGTTTATGGTAAAGAGCTTTTGCGCGGCTTGTTCGGCAGTTTCACCGCTTTCAAAGGTTTTTTCCAAAAGTACGGACTCTTTTCCGTCCTGTATTACCGCCGCCCACAGCTTCCTGATGCCGCTTTTTTCATCTGTCGCCCTGCCCTGAATTTTTTCCTCCGCGGATATGTAAGGGTCCTTTATTTCAAGCGTAATCGAAGGAGGACCTCCTTCAAACTTTACAATCAGCAACCATACCGCGGCACCCACCACCAGTACTGAAAGAATTGTAAGCAGCAGGTATTTAAAGTTTTTTCCCCGTTCTTTTTTTCCTGACCTCATAATCACCGATCCTTGTGCAAGATTTGTTGAAAGCTATCTTTAGCAGGTCGACGATTTTGTGGCAAGGCCTTATTTTCGCATCTTGACTTTTAACGGCTTGCGGGGTAACAGGAGGCATGGATTTTGCTATTACGAAGCATGAATGGCTGAATCGGCTAAAATTCTAATGTGTTACGTTAAAATCGCAAAAGGCGCACCTTCATGGACCCTGTATACATAAAACAAATCCCGGCAGGCGGGGGAAGTCCGATTATTCTTGTGGCGGGGCCCTGCGTAATCGAAAGCCGGGAGACAGCTTTAAATACTGCAAAAACCCTCAAGGAGATTACCAGAAGACTGGGGATTCCCCTTGTTTTCAAGGCCTCCTATGACAAGGCCAACCGGACATCGATTAATTCCTTTCGCGGCCCGGGGCTGAAAAAGGGTCTCTCGATTCTCGGAGAAATACGCTCCGAGCTGGGCATTCCCGTGATCTCCGACATACATCTGCCCTCTGAGGCAGAGGCAGCGGCAGAAATTCTGGATGTCATACAGATACCTGCTTTTCTGTGCCGGCAGACCGATCTTATTACGGCCGCAGCAAAGACCGGAAAGCCCTTAAACATTAAAAAGGGGCAGTTTCTGGGGCCCTGGGACATGAAAAACGTGGTTGAAAAAGCAAGGCAAAGCGGCAATACGAAAATCCTGCTTACAGAAAGGGGAACATCTTTCGGGTACAACAACCTGGTGGCCGACATGAGAAGCATTGCCATCATGCAGGAGCTGGGCTGCCCGGTTATATTTGACGCCACCCACAGCGTGCAGCTTCCCGGCGGAGCCGGCGGCTCATCATCCGGCCAGCGGGAGTTCGCCCCGATACTGGCCAAAGCGGCAGTTGCCGCGGGTGCGGACGGGATATTTATAGAGGTACACCCGGATCCGGACCAGGCGCTTTCAGACGGCCCCAATTCAATTTCTCTCGGGCAAATCGAGAATCTCCTTATTTGCCTGAAAGCGATCAATAAAGCAAGGCAGGGGGTCGAACCGTGACAGAGAGCAGGCTTGAAAAAATAAAAATTTTGATCCTTGATGCAGACGGGGTGTTAACGCGCGGTGAAATTCTATATACAGGGGCTGAGCTTGAATCCAAGGCGTTTAACGTCAAAGACGGGTTCGGCATCAGAATGTTAAAAGATGCAGGCATCATGGTGGGCGTTATCACCGGCAGGCATTCAGAGGCGATAGAGCGCCGGGCAAAGGAGTTGGGGCTTGACTTCTGCCGCCAGGGCGTTAAAGACAAGTCCTCACTGCTGGCAGCGATCCTGGAGCAGGCCGGGTGCAGCCCCGAAGAATCGGCCTTTGTCGGTGACGACATACCCGATATCTCTGTAATGAAAAGCGCAGGGCTCGGCATCGCAGTCGCAGACGCCCATGAAACGGTCAGGGAGTGCGCCGACATGGTGACCGCAAATTCCGGGGGCAACGGTGCGGTTCGGGAAGTATGCGAAAGCATACTGAAAGCAAAAGGTCTCTGGGAAGGAATCCTTAAATCTTGGGCATAGTGAAATTTCCAGATTTTCGAAGCCTGAGAGGCTGGAAGCTGATACTGACGGCTGCCATCATTGTGACAACAGCCCTGCTGGTGCTTGTTTTTATCCGTTACAGGATGGAGACCGGCCCTGCTAAAACCCCGCAGGCCTTAGATGAAACCAAAGCCACCCTGTCAATAAAGGGCTTTCATCATACTGCAACCCGCAAAGGCCGTACCTCCCTGATACTCGACGCCGAGTCGGCAAGACTGTATTCAGATCAGAACAGGGCCGTGCTGTCAAATGTGGAGGCGACTTTTTTTGCAGCGGATCGCTCCGAGGCGCACCTGACCTCGGAAAAAGGCGAACTAAATACCAAAACCCGGGACATGTCGGCAAGCGGCTCGGTCACCTGCCGATACAAAGGATACGTTCTAAAGACCGAAAACTTGCATTATAAGCATGAGTCCCGTATAATTTATACAGATACTCCGCTTACAGTAATCGGCCCTGAGTCCCGTTTCAAGGCGGACTCCGGCAGATTTGAGATCAAGTCGAATAAATTGAT
>JAGXLE010000071.1 GCA_018334855.1 Desulfobacterales bacterium
AAAAACCGAAACACAGGGCATGGTCGTTGCCGAAGCTATGGCAGCAGGCACGCCGGTGATTGCCCTGGATGCCACAGGGGTGAGGGAAGTGGTAGAAGACGGGGTAAACGGCCGGCTTCTTGCCGGAGATTCACCTCAAAACGAATTTGCGGATGCTATTGAATCTTTTTTCAAGGACAGGGAACGTGCGGAGTCATGGCATAAGGCCGCGCTTCAGACCGCCCTTGAATTTGACCGTCTTGTTTGTGCACAACGCCTTGTAGAGCTTTACAGCAGCGTGTATAATATCAGCCCATTTAAAAAACAGGCTTCCATGGATGATATCTTCGGCAACTGGGAGGAGGTGCTCAAGTCTTTACGCATTGAGTGGGAAATGCTGTCGCGCAAAATCAATGCGGTGGCCAAAACTTTGCAATCATCTAAATAACTGTGCTTTAAAAAAGGAACGGCAAAAATGCCAAGGGATAGAAAAGAAGGCGGCTCGCTTATCTACGGACCTGTGCCCTCAAGGCGCCTGGGTCGGTCTCTGGGAGTCGATATCGTACCGTATAAGACATGCACCTTTGATTGTATTTACTGCCAGATCGGCCGTACTCCGCAGACAACCACTATACGCAGACCTTATATTGAAACAGAGCCGATAGTATCCGAAGTGGCAGCCCGCCTTAATAAAGGGGAAACACCGGATTACATAACAGTGGGAGGTTCCGGCGAGCCCTGCCTGAACAGTGAAATCGGCATAATCATAAAAAAGATCAAGCAATTTACTGATATTCCTGTTGCCGTGCTCACAAACGGCTCACTTTTGTGGTCCCATGAAGTGCAGACATCCCTGCAGGAAGCAGATGTGGTGCTGCCTTCACTTGACGCTTTTGATGCAGAAAGCTTCCGGAAGATCAACCGTCCGCATCCCGATATTTCATTTGAGGTCATGGTCCGGGGGATTGCCGATTTCCGGTCGGTTTATTCCGGCCAGATCTGGCTGGAAATTTTTATTATAAGAGGCGTCAATGACACCGATGATGCGATGGCCGCTTTTGGCCCGCATATTGCGGCAATCAACCCGGACCGCATTCATGTCAATACCGCTGTGCGTCCGCCGGCAGAAAAATATGCCGGACAGGTTTCACCGGAAGTGCTTAATCGGCTTGCGGAAAAACTTGGTCCGCGCGCGGAGGTAATCGCAGAATTTAAGGGCCAAAGCAGGCAGCATAATGAAGAGGACATGGGCCGGGAGATCGTGGAGATGCTGTCGCGCCGGCCCTGCACTGTAGAAGACATCGCCGCCGGGCTGGGCCTGCCGCGGGACTCCGTGGACCGGCAGGTAGCCGGGCTGGCCCGCTCCGGAACTATCCAAACCCGCCGCAGCAAAGACAGACTGTACTATTTCCGGCCTGCTGAAAATAATACAGGCGACAAGTAACACTTGTTCCGGCCCTGGCAAGGTCCTCGAAAAGTTCTCCAATCAACTGCCCGGATTCAAGTTTTTTTGTTCCAGACCCCCGGGATTTCCGTGTCGCAGAATCTGCATCTGCCGTCTTCCAGACCGGGCAAAGACAGGTCGTAGCCCTGCCGCTTGATAAGCAGTTTTCCGCAGTTGTGGCACCAGGTATGGTTTGCCTCGTGCCCCGGTACATTGCCGATATAGACGTAGCGGATTCCTTCTTCCATTGCGATCTGCCGCATCTGTTCCAGGGTGGACACCGGCGTTGGCGGCAGCCGGTCCAACTTGTAATGCGGAATAAAACGAAGGAAGTGCAGCGGATGGCCGCCTCCGAGATTATCTGTAATCCATTTGCACATGTTTCGGATCATCTCCGGGTCATCCACGTAGCCCGGCACCACGAGCGTGGTCATCTCGAAATGGACGTTTTGTTCATTGAGTGTCCTGAATGTATCCAGGACCGGCTGCAGACGCCCTCCGTTTAGTTTTCGGTATAATTTGTCGTCAAAGGATTTGAGGTTGATGTTGGCTGCATCAATTACTTCGCACAGTGCAAGCAAAGGCTCTTGATTGATATATCCGTTTGATATAAGAAGGTTTTTCAATCCCTGTTGTTTAGCGATGCGCGCAGTGTCGATCGTGTATTCAAAAAAGGTGATCGGCTCGGAATATGTATAGGCAATCGCGTCTGCACCGGAGCGAAGGGCTCGCTCTACGGCCTGTTGCGGAAACAGGTCGTAGTGGCGCACCTCTGAGGGGCGAGCCTGGGATATTTCCCAGTTCTGGCAATTTAAACACCTGAAATTGCACCCAGCCTCAGCCAGGGAAAATGCCCGGCTCCGCGGAAGAAAGTGGTATAGGGGTTTTTTTTCAATTGGGTCAATATGGACCGAACATGGATTTCCGTAAGCCAGTGTATACAACGTGCCGTCCATGTTTACTTTGGAGCGGCATATACTGCGGTCTCCCGGCGACAGCACACAGCTGTTGGGGCAGATGTTGCAGACCGTTTTTGAGCCGCTGATTTTTTCATAGGAAAAAGCCTCCCGGGACCATTTCCACAGCTTCTCCGGGGCGTCATCCCTGAAAATATGCACGCGTCCGACAGATTTTGATTCCAAGTCAGCGGCTTTTGCCTCGCCCGTCATGAGCCCGGGTACGCCAAGCCCTGCCCAAAAACAAAAGCCGCCGCAGCCGAGAAGAAACTTTCTGCGGGAGATGTTATTCATAGCCCAGAAATACATATGATAAACTGATGGTTTTCATTGCGGCAAGGGCCCCTGCCGTCCATAGCAGACCGGCATAAGGCATCAGCACCACGCTTACAACCAGGGTTCCCACTGCCGCGCCGATGAGATCGGCTGAAAAAGCCCTTACAGCAGCCGGGTTTTCAGGACCTCCCAGGTGCAGTGCCACAGGAAACTGGATGCCGCAGGCAACAGATACGATTCCGCCGAATACGAGAAATACAAATTCGGGCAGAATGTTTCCTGCAAAATAGAGTGCTGCAATAAAAGCGGTTACAGACAAAATCAACAGGGCGTCTGTGATCAGAAACAGCCTGCGGCCGAGGTTTCTGCAGCGCTCGCCTATAAAGGCTCCCGGAAGGAGCCCGGCCAGAAACACTGTAACAATCAACCCTATCTCAAAATAAATATATCCGAAAAACACCTGGAACGCAAATATTACCAGTATTTCGCTGCCCATTGTCATGGCGCCTGTGGTAAAAAGGACAAATTCCTCGCCCCTGCTTCTTGCCAGGTATGTGATCAGGCCCAGGGCCAGAATTCCGAGAAACAAGACAGGAGTGCTGTCGAACTCGGCAAACCACTGGGAAAACATTATTCCCACCAGGCGCGGGGAAAAGTCCGTGTTTGCGGCTACATCGGAAATAAGCTGATTTTTAAGCCAGTCAATTCGGTCCGGGGTGATATTGCCTGGAAAATATCCCTGAATATATTGGGTATTAATATTTTTATCTGAAAGCAGGGCCGGAATGCCGGCATCTATCTCAAAATCGGCGCACAGAAAATAGAGGCGTTCTCCGGGAAGCATAAGAATATCTGAAAAAAAGCAGGATGCGGTTTTATAAAGAATGGATAATTTCCGCTGCTGGGGTTCTGAAATATAGTTGCCGGCAGCCCGAGTATGAAAGCAGAAAATGCCTTTTTCTGTAAGATGCTGTTTTGTCAGGCGGAAAAAGCTTTTTGTAAAAAAACGGTTGATCTGAAAGGTTTCGGGTTCAGGAAGGTTGACTATCACGGCATCGTAGGTTTTGGCAGTGCTGTTTAAAAAAAGCCTGGCATCCCGATGGATAACATTTAGAACCGGGATCTGCTCCAGCATGCCGTAGTTAAACAGGGTCCGGGTCACCGCAGGATCGATTTCCACGTAATCCACGGATTCGGGGTTGTATTTTTTGAGTTCGCGCATCATTTTGCCTTCTGCTGAAATCAGCAGCACGTTTTCTACACTTTCAAGCTGAGCAAGGGGATAATGCACGATTTCTTCAGCCTGGATCACGTTCTGGTCGGAAAATACAGGCCGGCCGTCTATAAAAAGCGTGTGCTGGCCCTCGTATTTAAATATTTCCACTCTGCCGTATCTGGATTCTTCGTAATGAACGAGCCTGCCGGCAGGCCGTTTAAGTGAGGGCTCTTCCATAAAAAGTGCTGTTGCAAGCACGGCCAGTACAATTGCAGCGGGCAGAAATATTTGTACCCTGAGGCGCCGCTCAGGCGGAAGCAGAAAATAAGCGGCAGCCAGAAGCACTGAATTGACTATAAAAAGCGATTGCAGCGGTGTGGCTATAAAAACGAGAAGAAAGGAAAAAAAGGCACCCCCCGCGGCATCGCCGATATTGTCGGCAATATATACGCGGGTTCCGGGAAATCCCGGCTGCAGTACCCGGAGGCAAAACAGGCTGTAGGGAAGCAGAAACCCGAGCAGCAGGCAGTAGGGGGCCGCAATGCCGAAAATATAGCCGGAGGTGGCATAAAAACCCGCAGCGCTGCCCGGAAGAAATATTATGTCTCTTAACACCCGGGCTGCAAGCAGGGTAAGCGGCGACAGGGCAGCAAGAAGCATGGAAAGCAGGGACAGCCTTTCCAGGCAGGGGGCAAGAAAACCCCGGCCAAACGCACGCGCCGCCCAGGTCCCTGTACCGCCGAGTACCAGCCAGGAAAATATAATCAGGGCTATGACAAACTCGTTGCCCTGAAACCTGGACAGAAACTCCCGGATGATTAGCAGCTGGCTTGCCACCGAGGCTATGCCGGTGACAATTACCAGCCGTAGAATCCGGTTTTCAGCTTTTTTCTTCAAAATTCTGGACCTGGTAGGTCAGAATCTGCAGATCGCCTTTTTTCCATTCATCGGCAGAGAGTCCCGCTTTCATGCACAGGTGCCGGAGAAATTCTTTTTTGTCAGGGAGCTGTTCCCATACCTGGGGTAGAAACGTGGCGCTGTGAGGTCCTTTCCTAATGATAAGCCCGTCAACTTCCGGGCGTATCTTTTCGAGCAGATCCTGGCCATCGGTGTATTCAAGTGGCTGGGGCTCGGTCAGAAGGCTGACCTCGATCCGGATGTTTTCAAATTCATCCTGTGAAAGCGGTGCAAACCTGGGATCATGGAATGCTGCATTTGCGGCATTGTCCCTGACTCCCTCGATGAGGGGTTTTTCCGGTACCAGGTTTCCGATACATCCCCTGAGCTGATCGTTTATTTTCAGGGTGACAAATGTTCCGCGCTTTGCCTTGAAAACAGGATCATCTGTCCTGGACTCAAGATTTTCGGAAGAATCTGCTTTTACGCCCAGGCGGGTTGCAATTGCTTTGCGTGCAACTTCCAGCAGGATTTCGCCTTTTTCATTGCTGATTTTCTGGGTGTTGTCGTTTTCATTCATATTCTTTTCTCCGTAAAATGCAATAGTTGCGTAACCGACTACTTTATCGCGCCTCCCGGAGGAATCACCGCTGTTGGAGTAATGAATCAGCCCGGGGTCCCATTTCCCTTTTCCGGCCAGATCCATTAGTACCAGAAGCGGCATCCATCCGCAGGCGCGGCGGGGTTCGTCTTTGAGCCTGTCAGATTTCAGCCCGGTGATAATTTCTATGGTTTGCCTGTCGCGTGATACCGCCTTTTCATAGGGCAGGTAGTGCGACAGGTCCGTGCTGACAACTAAAAGGGTTTCGCTGTCTATGACTGTTTCAATGGCATCCGCATAGGAAGCTGTATTGACGCCTTTGCCGAAAACTATCGGGATAATTTTAAAATCTGAAAGCCAAGTCTGGAGAAACGGCAGGATTACTTCAACTGCATGTTCTTTTTTATCTGAGGCGGCAACAGTACGGAAAAAATCGTATTGTTTTTTCAGCCGCTGTGCATCAGGATGAATTTTTACACTGCCGAGCGGAGTCTGGTAGCTGTCTGCGCCGCTGATTGCCGCACCCCTGAATCCGACCCTGTGATCCGGGGCCATGATGATAATTTTCGAAATTTTTCTGTTCTTTAACAGGGGGGCGGCATGTGCGGCGGTCAATCCGGAATACTTATAGCCTGCATGGGGCATGACCATGGCTTTGAGCGGCAGGTCGGAATGTGTTTCCATCCGGTCTTTTTCTGCCTTCCGGGTCAGCCGTTTGATCATTTGCTCAAGCTGTTCCGGCTCTTTCGGATAAAACATCCCGGCCGCCGCGGGTTTGCGGACAGTTTCTGCAGAAACACCCCATAAGGGTGCAAGCACAAGGCAGACCCCGATCAGTAAAACAAAGGCATACCTGTATTTGGTGCAATGGCTTGACATGGAGCAAACAGGAAAAAAATTGCATTATATTGAGATTCACGTAAAAAATTACATTGACTCCGTGCTTCTGTCAAATGTAATTGCCGGAGCGGGGAAATGGTGATCTGTGAATAGATAATAGTGAACGTTGAATAGGAATGATACTGATAGGGTTAAGTGACATTCACGGCGAGACCGCGATTATTGACCGGATGGGGCATATATTGAGCCGGGCGGACGCGGTTTTGCTTGCCGGCGATATTACTCATTTCAGCCATGCCGGCAAGGCAGAGCGTGTTGTGGAGGCGGTCCGCAGACATGCGCGATGCGTGCTGGCAGTGCCGGGAAACTGCGATCATAATGATGTAAATGACTGGCTGGAGCAGGAGGGAATAAACCTGCATTGCCGGACCCGTACTTTTGGAAATATCGGGATTGCAGGCCTGGGCGGCTCCATATATACGCCTTTTAATACGCCCTTTGAATATTCTGAAACCCAGGTACGCAGGTTTTTATCCGATGCGGCAGCAGGCCTGCCGGAAAATTTACCCTTTGTACTGGTCAGCCATCAGCCTCCGGCAGATACTGCATGCGACCGGATCCGCGGCGGAAGGCATGTAGGCAGCAGGGAGCTGCGGGAATTTATTGAAACTTATCAGCCATTGGCAGGTTTTACAGGCCACATCCATGAATCCGTCACCACGGACCATATAGGACGGACAAAAATCGTTAACCCCGGACAGTTGAGGCGGGGCTGCTACGCCTATGCGGAGATCACCTCTGATCTAATATCGGTGGAAATCCGCTCATTTAAATAAGAGACTGTTTTTATACGGTTATTCAGTCAGAAGGTCCCGGCAGATCGATTGTGCTGCACGTGTTGCCGGAGCCGCAGTTACGGGATGAGATTGTCGGGGAAGCCCCCTTGTCCGAGCCCATGGTATA
>JAGXLE010000072.1 GCA_018334855.1 Desulfobacterales bacterium
AGCCCGGGAGGTAAACAGCGAGTTTCGCCTCATCTGCGCCACCCACCGGGATGTGCAGGCCCTGCTGAAAAGCGGTCAGATGCGAAACGACTTTTTTTACCGCATCAGCGTAATGCCCATTCACATACCGCCGTTGCGGGAGCGCGGAGATGATATCATCCTGTTGGCCCGCCGTTTCCTGAGGCGGTTTTCCCACGAAATCAGCAAGCCGATTGAGGATTTCACACCGGCTGCCTATCGCCTATTAAACCGGCACAATTGGAGCGGAAATGTCCGGGAACTCATGAACGTTATTGAACGGGCAGTCATGGTGGGCAACGGACCGAAAATCGATGCCAAGGACCTGTCCTTTCTTGAGTCCGGGCCGGCAGCACCGACCCAGGGGGCATCCTTAAAGGAGGTCGAGGCAAAACATATTCGCCAAACCCTGGAAGATTGCGGATGGAACATCTCCCGGGCCGCTGAAGTGCTGGAAATCGACCGCGGGACCCTGGCCCGGCATATGAAAAAACATGGAATTGTCAAACCCCGATAAATCGGAATTAACCGTGTGGCAGGTTCCTGTGCAACACAGATCCGGAAGTGAAGAAAGGCCCCTGACTGAATTGCGGCACGTGGAGGTTGTTGCCCTGGGAAAGCTTGATGAACTGGCCGTTTCCGTGGCTGCTGCTAATATCCAGGCGCTGCTGGGACTAAAGATCCGAATGGTTCCGCCGTGGGCGGATCCGGACTACGCCGTGGTGCCGGGACGGGGACAATACAATGCCATCCCGATTTTGAAGGACTTGAGCCGCGATCTGGAAGACAGTACCCTGCGCCTCGGAATCACGAGCGCGGATCTCTGCCTGCCCTTTTTGAGCTTTGTCTACGGTGAAGCTCAGGTAAACGGAAAGGCCGCCGTAATTTCCCTGCATCGCCTCAAGAGCGGTCCGGACGGAAAAACTGCACCTTCCGAGCTTTTTCTCCAGCGGCTGGCCAAGGTGGCCATCCATGAAACCGCTCATGTGATCGGCTTAACCCATTGCCGGGAGCAGGGATGCATCATGTGCTTTTCTCTTGAACTGGAATTCCTCGACGAGCTGCCAATGGCATTCTGCCCGGAATGCGAGCAGGAACGCAGGCGGCGCATCCGGGCATAAAACCCTTACGTGCGCGGAAAGCCGGCTTGTATCCGGATCAGGTATGCAGAAACCTGTGTTTCAGTTCATGCCAGTCCAGTTCGGGAAGATGGCCGTAGATGTCGGGAATAGCCCGGCCGCCAGTAGCTGCCAGCTCATGTCCGCTTTCCTCAGCGATAATTGCTGCCAGCGCTACAGCTTCCTGTTCCAGCCAGGTGCGGCTTTCTTCGCCAAAGTGCAGCCTGCGCAGGCGGCTGGTAAGGTGGACCGGCTCGATTACCATCAGCCAACCGGCGTCAAACGGCTCCCACTCCGGAAACGAGTCTTTTGCCGAGGCCCTTGGATTTACCGCCACCACCACACCTTCTATCGGGGACAGGCACTCTGCCTGCAGGTTGCCGCGAATTATCCCGCAGCATGCCTCTCCCTGACGGATCGCCGTTCCCATGTCGGGCAGATTGATCCTGTCAAACGGGCCGAACAAACGGGCCGAAAAATCATCAAGCCCCATGCGTACAAATCCGCCATATTCCACCCGCGCCCATGTGTGGCCGGAATGGTAGTAATAATTCCGCGCCAGAGCGAACCCGCTGACGATCGTTTGTACGGAGTGTTCCTGAAAATCTGACAATGTCTCATCTTCTATCATCTCGTTGTAGGGGCAGCTATCGCACTGGTAATTATTGATGCAATACTTGTAGGAAATCCTCCCGGAGAGCATATGCCGGCATTTCATTTGCTCGGCCTCCGTGCGGGGACGATCTGGAAAGACCCGCCAGTCTACGGGCGCTCGTCCATCCTTTAACCGACCGCTTGACACATCCTTTTTTAACCGTTTGTGCAGAGGACAGCTCAAACAGTCAAATGCATTGATGCACCGGGTGTAGCTGATCACACCGGCCTTGCTCCAGACGCAGATATCGCTGCTCATGTCAAATACCGCAGGATTTCTTGCGGTATTCTGGATTTGGGTTTTCTTTCTCATGGGAAACCTCCTCTCTTTTTTGTGGAATTTTGATTTCTGACCAAATCTGACCAAATAAGAGGGCAAAAAGGATGCCAGCAAGCAATGCTCTGTAATTTTGCGGTTAAATTCTAAGCTATCGAAAAATCATGGAAATTGATTATACCCCTGGAGCGGGCACATTCTCGGCCGGGTTCCGGCTTGGGGCCATTTGGAGAAATATTCCCCGGCCCTTTGCCGGAATGCGGCAAACTTTGGAGCTTACCGGGACTGGAGGGGCTTCGGGGAATTCTGCAGCACAATGGGGTGCCATACATCAGGTGCGGGACCCTGAAGCCGGTTGCTGCAAAGTGCTCCGGATGAATGAAATTTCCTGGATATGCAGCAAGTTATCGCGTGGTTGTCCCGGATACGGAATTCGGCGATTTTATCCCCTGATGGGTTTATTCTTTCCTGTACCTGAAGAACAATTTTACAACAGCCCGGGAAAGAGACCAATTTTTTGCGGGGTCTGGAAAAGCAGGCCCTTTACAAAAGTTTTAATTCTTGACATCTGGTTTGCCATTTGTTTGTAATAAAATTATATTTTCAAAACATTGTTCAGTTTCTAAAAGCCGGCCGTGAGATTTTAAGATTAACTATTTTTTGATCTGAATCCGGAATTGCCCTGTCGGGCCGTAAAGACTCCGCCTTTTCTTTTATGTTTTTCCCGCTCTGCACCAGAAGCGGCCTCCCTGTAGCTGTGCTGCCGGCGGTTAACCAGACAAAGCATTAATGCACCGCTTTACTGTAAATTTTGGCAGTCATGTAAAAAGGCAATTTGAGATGGCAAAGTAAAAAGTTCAGGATCAAGGCACGCAAATCCCGGGGAAGGCAGCTAACTTAATAGTACGTGAAATTCCGCAGGGATGGGAAGGCAACGCAGATATTGAACTTTTTACAAAGCCATCAAATTTATCATCGCAAAAGAAAAAAAGGAGGTAATTATGGACAATCAAATAGTCGAGGGTTTTCCCTCCACCTCCGGAAACGACTATCAGCTAAACACAATTACCCTTCTGCGCCATGCGGCAAGAACGTTTCCTGAACAGGAAGTTGTCTCAAGACGGATAGACGGCAGCATACTCAGGTCCAGTTACGCGCATACCTATGAACGGGTTAAAAAAGCAGCCAATGCCCTTACCGAGCTTGGGGTCAAACCCGGCGACCGGGTCGGGGTGATGGAGTGGAATTCTCACCGTTTTTTTGAACTTTATTTCGCAGTTTCCGGTATCGGAGCGGTACTGTTGCAGTTAAACCCGAGGATCTCCGCCGATCATCTCACTCACGTGATCAATCACAGCAGTGCCAAATTTGTCTGCATCGCAGAGACCATGGCCCCGCTGATTGAAAACGTGGCACCGAACCTTAAAAGCGTGGAAGGCTACATTATGCTCACAGACTCAGCAATTGGAGATGTGAAGTCCGGGCTGGAGCCGAAATACGGTTACGAGGAGTTACTTGAGGCTGCCTCGCCGGATTTTAAATGGCCCATGGTAAATGAGAGATCCGCCTACAGCGCCTGCTATACCACCGGAACAACCGGCATGCCCAAAGGGGTCTACTACTCGCATCGAAACATCTATCTGCATACTCTGCAATTTGCTCACATGGGCCAGATCAGCACAAATGATGTCATCATGCAGATTGTGCCCATGTTTCATGCTCAAGGCTGGGGCATCTTTTTTATTGCCCCGCTGGTGGGCGCCAAGATTGTCTTTCCCGGACGCTACACCCTGGAAGATCCGGGCAGTCTGGTCGATCTGATGCTATCGGAAAAGGTTACGGTTTCCTGCGGCGCCCCCGCTATTTTCATGCCAATGCTTCAGTACATACAAAAAATGTCTGAAAAGCCGGATTTAACCGGATTGCGCATGTACTCCGGGGCTACCGAACCGCCGCTTTCCATGATGAAAGGATACTGGGAGCTGGGCAAAGCCGAGATCATCCATGCTTACGGTGCAACGGAAACCACTCCCCTGGTTACTTTAAATACCCTTAAACCCTCGCTTAAATCTCTTTCAGAGGAAGAACAGTGGGAGCTTAGAAAAAAACAGGGACTGCCGGTCACGGGAATTGACGTAAAGATTGCCGACCCTGAAGGAAATGCCCTTCCCCATGACGGGAAAAGCGTCGGCGAACTATGGGTAAAAGGTCCCTGGATCACCACTGCATATTATAAGGACGAGCGCAGCAAGGAGGCATTTCAGGACGGCTACTGGAAAAGCGGCGATGCTGCAACCATTGACGAAAACGGCTATGTAAAAGTTACCGACCGGCTAAAAGATGTTATAAAGAGCGGAGGTGAGTGGATTTCATCCATTGACCTGGAAAACACGCTTATGGGGCATCCAAACGTAATGGAGGCCGCGGTGGTCGGAATTGCCCATCCCAAGTGGGAAGAACGGCCGCTTGCCCTGACTGTTTTAAACGAAGAGGGACAAAAAACACTTTCCAGGCAAGATATTTACGATTTTCTGAAAAAGAGCTTTCCCAAGTGGCAGTTGCCCGATGACATCCTGTTTGTTGATGAAATCCCCAAGACGAGCGTGGGCAAGTTTTCCAAAAAAGATATCCGGGAGAAATACGAAGATTATTACATGGACAAATAAAAAATCCGGCACCGATCAGTAAAAAAGGCCGGTACCAGGGTTGAATTGTACCGGCCTTTTTTCTTTGCCGCATTTTCACTGCCTGATATCAGGACCTACTCCTCACCGGTCCGGTACTTGAAAGACAGTTTTACAACCGCCCGGAAAAGCGATACTTTACCGTCTTCAATTTTTACATCCAGGTCTTTAACTTCTGCCACTCTGGTGTCGCGCAGCGATTTCGAGGCTGTTTCCACGGCATTTTTTACAGCCTCCTCCCATGATGTCTTGCTTGTGCCCACCAGTTCGATGAATTTGTAAACACTTTCAGTCATGGCTCCCCTCCTTTTGATTGATTGATTGCTTTTTCTGAATGAAACTTTAGTTTAATATAAGAAACAGAGTTTAGTTTGTCCAATCGGTCTGGTACTAATCCACAAAAACACCGGTATAATCGTGTTTGCAGCACAGTATGATTTTTCCGGACCCTTGCATTTGTGCAGCAAGTGATTATTGTGTAGACATTCAAATACAAGTAAAAATAATATATTAAGATTCTGAGGTATTATGGAACCGAAAAACATGAACATCCCGAATCCCAAGGAAATCGAAAAGGAAATCTCGGATTTTCTGTCCAAAAAATACGGAAACCAGGTAAAGGTGGTCTCTCCGATCGTGGTACCGCAGAACGAATCTTCAGACGACACCTCGGAAAAGAGTCAGGACAGCCACGAGGTCAATTTCGGTTTGAAACCCGAAGAGCTGATCGGCTACCTCGATCAGTACATTATCAAGCAGGACCTGGCCAAACGGGTCCTGGCCACAAAGATCTGCACTCATTTCAACCGCATCGAGCACCAGGAGCGCTCAGAAAACGGCAACAGCGATGAATTCGAAGGCCGCATCAAAAACAATATCATCATGATCGGCCCCACCGGTGTGGGCAAAACATACATGATCAAGCTCATAGCCAAAAAAATCGGGGTGCCTTTTGTAAAGGCCGATGCTACAAAGTTCAGCGAAACCGGCTATGTGGGTGGTGATGTAGATGACATGGTGCGCGACCTGGTCCGGGAATCTGATAATGATATCGACCTTGCTCAATACGGTATTATCTATATAGATGAAATAGATAAGATAGCCGGCAGTAAGAACCATTACGGTGCGGATGTATCACGGACAGGTGTGCAGCGGGCTCTTTTAAAACCCATGGAAGAAACTGAAGTGGAGTTAAAGACGCCCCATGACCCGGTCTCCATGATACAGGAGGTGGAGCAGTTCAGAAAAACCGGAAAACGTGAAAAGCGCTCAGTAAACACGAAAAACATATTGTTCATTGTAAGCGGCGCTTTTACGGAACTGCCCGACATAGTAAAAGAACGCACCACTGACCAGTCAATAGGTTTTGGAGCCAGGCTCGGAGAGACCCGGGATGAAGCAACCACCCTCCGCCAGGTAAAGGCAGAAGACCTGATAGAGTACGGATTTGAGTCCGAGTTTATAGGGCGCCTGCCTGTGCGATCGGTGTTTGAGCGCCTTTCCCGGCAGGATCTTTTTGATATTCTCAAAAATCCCAACAATCCGATTATTTTGAGCAAACGGCTCGATTTTGCAACCTATGGCATAGACATACGTTTCTCGGATGAAGCGCTTGATCTGCTGGCCCAAAGAGCCTACGAGGAAAACACCGGAGCGCGTGGCCTGGTAAGTGTTATCGAACAGGCGCTGATTTTGTTTGAAACCCGCCTGCCCTCCTTGAATATCAAGCGCTTTCCGGTAACCGCGGAAACCATTAAAAACCCGGAAACTACGCTTGAAAAATGGACGCCCGGAAAAGACGACACCGGCCGCGAGGAGGAGTTTAACCGCATCGCCGAAGAAAACCGCCAGGCAATAATTGATTATATCAGGCAAAACCGCAAACCTCTCTCCGAGCAGTACGGACTGCCGCTTTCAGAGTACCGTATCGGCAGGATTGCGGAATATTACTGGGCCCACGTAGCAGAAACAGGAACAGCGGTACACAAGATCAAAACATGGTACGACCTGATCAAAAAAATTGAGATTGATTTTTACAACAGGCATGATATCAACCTCGTTCTTGAGGAAGAAGCCATTGACTTTATTTTGGAGCAGATGACAAAACAGTCGTTGAATATTGACAGGGTCTATCGTAAGTTATCAGATGACTTTGAATACGGTTTAAAACTGGTACGGGATAAAACAGGCAGGAACCGCTTTTTCATATCCGAATATGCGCTTCGGGAGCCGGAGACTTTCCTGGACAGCCTGATAAGAACCGAATTTGCCAAACACAACATCACGCCGGATTTCGATACCGACCCGGTACGTGGATGATTCAATGAGGCTTTCATGATCGGGATTTCAAAGCTTTACTGCGGTACTGTGGAGCCCTCTGACGCGTTGCGCTACGGCAGGCAATCCGGA
>JAGXLE010000073.1 GCA_018334855.1 Desulfobacterales bacterium
GGGGAGATCGGTCATGGTATATGCTGACTGCTCTTGGGCAATATTGATGGTGGCAAGCATGCCCTGGCCAGTCTGGATATACCATTGCTGCCTTTCGGGTACCGGCAGGTCCGCTTCCTTCCAGAGGGAAAGCTCCTTTTTATGGGTTCCTGAATCATCGCCCCGGCTGGTAAAATCTGCCCCGCTGGCCTTGATTGCAGAAAGGGCTGCTGAAACGGACTTTCCCTCGATTCCGGCCGGATCAGATGGCGGCCCGATGATCACGAAATCGTTGTACATGATTTCCTGCCGGTTTTTACCGTAGCCATTTTTTATGTATTGCTTTTCAGCCGGCGGCGCATGCACCAGCAGAACATCCACATCGCAGTTTCTGCCGAGTTCAAGCGCCTTGCCTGTTCCCTGGGCCGTCCAGCGCAGATCAATGCCCGTGTCTTTTTCAAAATAGGGGGCCAGATAATCAAGCAGGCCGGTATTGTCAGTGCTGGTGGTGGTTGCCATGAGAAGCTCCCGGTTTTCGGCACTCCAGCCCGGCCGGCACACCATCGCCAGGGCGCAGGCGATAAAAAGAACATACGTTAAAAAAGAGGCACGCGGTTTCATTTTTCCTTTTCCCGGTCTTTGATTTCGGTTGAAGTGTTTTCATCTGAATGGGGAAACAGCATCTTACCGCTCATTGAGGTGTCGTAGCCTTTAAATCCGGCAGCCAGGTCCCTGAAAGGGTTTTCCTGGAGCAGGCCGAGAAATCGCTGCATGGACTCGCCGAAAAACCTTTCCTTGCGGATCAGCAGATCATAACGCTCCCAGCGCCATGGCACAAAATCCAGGCCCAGCATTTCGGCTATCGGCTGGATTGCCGGACCTGCATCAGCTTTTCCGGACAGCACTGCCAGGCCCACGTCCATGTGCCGCTGCACTTCATGTTCGTAGCCTTCAAGATCCCCGCCCTTTAGCCCGGCATTTTTCAGCTCCAGGTCAAAGAGCTGCCGGGTGCCAGTGCCCAGCCTGCGGTTAACCAAGCGCAGGCCCGGCTGCTCGAGATCCGCGGTTCTGCCGATGTTATGCGGGTTGTTTCTGGCTAAAATCAGTCCCTGTCGCCGTCTGCAGAAGTTGACCACAGCAGGGGCCGGAGAAAGATGTTCTTCGAGAATTCCGAAGTTGTATTCTTCCCCGTTTTCTTGGAGCAAATGGCTGGTTGCAATGTGGCAGAGATCCTGTTTGAGCGACCGTATGCCGCCCAGGCTGCCCAAATTGCCGAACACGGCGAGGTTGTCCGTATAAGTTGTGTTAAACAGTCCTATGGTCTGTTCGAGCAGCGGGTCATTGCTGCCCGCGATAATAAGCAGTCCTTCGGCAGCCGGCGCCGGGCCGGCTGCGGCCGAAAGATTCACCGTGTGAGCCTCGATCCACTGGTCAACCAGGTGCTGCGGAAAAAGCCATTTGCCTGTTGCCTTGGAGGCGGGCAGCCCCTTTTCCGATATCAGGGTGTAGACCATTTTTTCGTTTACGCCCAGGTATCGGGCAACTTCCTTTGTGGAAAGCAGTTTTCCCATGTGCGGCTCCCTTCGGCTGTATGGAAATATATACGGCAGGATATAAGGCAGGGTTTGTTTTTGTCAATAAAATGAAATAAAATAATCCAAAAATAACTCAAACTAACTTAAAAGAACAAGGTCGGGAATTGACTTTTATCAGTTAAGGCCGGAGCTTATCATCCGGTTTTTTCATGGAAAGAGAAATTCGCTTTCTGTCAAGGTCAACATCTATCACTGTCACCATGACTTTCTGCTGCATGCTGACCACTTCGGCCGGGTTTTTGACATACCGGTCTGCCATTTCGCTGATGTGAACCAGTCCGTCCCGGTGCACGCCTATATCCACGAAAGCCCCGAAAGCCGTGATGTTGGTAACGATACCCGGCACCCGCATGCCGGCAGCCAGGTCTTCTATTTTTTCCACGCCCTCTGCAAAGCTGAATTCTTCGAATTTTTCCCGGATATCGCGCCCCGGCTTTGCAAGTTCGGCCATGATGTCCTTTAAGGTAGGGACACCCGCTGTTTCAGTAACATAGCGTGAAATATCTATTTTTCCCCGCAGCTCCGGATCTTTGACCAGGTCTTTTACGGTGACGCCCAGGTCCCGGGCCATGGCATCCACAATATGGTAGCTCTCCGGATGCACGGCACTTGCATCAAGCGGATTTTCCGCATCAAAGATCCGCAAAAATCCCGCGCACTGCTCAACTGTTTTCGGCCCCAGGCCGGGGACTTTCTTTAGCTGCCCCCGCGATGCAAAAGGTCCGTTTTCATTCCGGTGTGCCACAATATTTCCCGCGATCCGGGCATTAAGCCCGGAAACGTAGGTCAAAAGTTCCGCGCTCGCCCGGTTCACATCCACGCCCACTGCATTGACGCAGCTTGTGACTACGTCGTCCAGGGCCTGTTTTAAGGCCCGCTGGTCCACGTCATGCTGGTACTGGCCCACCCCTATGGACTTGGGATCTATCTTTACCAGCTCTGCCAGCGGGTCCATCAGGCGCCTGGCAATGGAGACAGCCCCGCGCACGGTTAGGTCATGATCGGGAAATTCCAGCCTGGCAGCCTCTGATGCGGAATAAACCGAGGCCCCGCTTTCATTTACCATTACCACGGACACAGGCCTGCCGTAATCGATTTTGCGGACCAGGGCCTCGGTCTCCCTGCCGGCTGTGCCGTTTCCCACGGCAACGGCCTCGATCCCGTATTCTTCGCACAGGGACCGCAGCTTTTCGGCCTCCTGGCCGGCCCGCCCTTTGCCTGTATGCGGATAAATAGTGTCATGGTGCAGAAGCTTTCCCTGCCTGTTCAGGCACACCACCTTGCACCCGGTCCGGTAGCCCGGATCAATCCCCATAACCCTTTTTGCACCCAGGGGCGGGGCCAGAAGCACCTGGCGAAGGTTTTCGGCAAACACCCTGATGGCTTCCGCGTCAGCCAGCTTCTTGGTCTCTATCCGCGCCTCGGTTTCCATGGAATTGGAGAGCAGCCTTTTGTATGCATCTTTTGCCGCCCGGCGCACCTGTTCTGCGTCTTCGCCGCTGCCAATGACAAACAGATCTTCAAGGATGGCGATCGCCTCTTTTTCATCTGGCAGAATGCGGAAAGAGAGTACGTCTTCGGCTTCTCCCCGCCGGATGGCAAGCATCCTGTGCGAGGGAACGGATGCGGCCGGCTCCTGCCAGTCAAAATAATCCCGGAACCGGGCGCCTTTTTCCTCCATGCCCGGGACCACCCTGCTTCTGACCACTGCCTTGTTTAAAAAAAGCTCCCGCAGCCTGGCACGGGCTTCTTTGTTTTCGCTTATCATTTCAGCGATAATGTCTCTTGCCCCGGACAGGGCTTGGTCTGCGGATTCCAAGCCCTTTTCCGGATCTGCAAAGGTCTCTGCCGCGGCGCTGCAGTCCATGCCTTCCTGTTTGAAAACGGCCTCTGCCAGGGGTTCCAGTCCTTTTTCCCGGGCCTTGACACCCCGCGTGCGGCGCCTGGGCCGATACGGCAGGTAGATGTCTTCCACTTCCGCAAGTGTTTGTGCCGCGCTGACCTTTTCTTTCAGTTCATCTGTCAGATGTCCGTTTTTTTCCAGCGAGTTTAAAACGGTTTCCTTTCGCGCAGCCAGTTCCCTTAATTGGTGCAGCCGGTCGCGGATAGCAGTCACTGCCACTTCATCCAGGCTGCCCGTGGCCTCCTTTCTGTACCTGGCAATAAAAGGCACGCTTGCCCCCTGTTCCAGCAGATCCGCCGCGGCTTTCACCCGACTGTTCTCTTCTTTCAGCTCATTTGCGATTGTTTCGATAAATGCGGTGTCTGTCATGTTTTCCCCGCGGAATCTGAATATACCTGTGCTTTACGAACCGTTTATTATCCTGGAACAGCCTCCGGGGTCAATCAGAATATGGCCGGATTGTCTCTAATACTTTTTTCATACTTTAGTGGTATTTTCTTTCGCAATAATAATTGATAATTAAATAAATCAACCTGCAGCCGGGGATTTTTAACAAAAAGTCCCCGGCTTTTTTTATTTGCACCTGCATGGGAATAATCGGATTTGTATCCGAGATTCCGTTTAAGGACGGCCGGAGGTTTAAAGGGGGGGTACAGAGGCCCGTGGATATACGGGATGGCGACTGCTTAAAATTCAGCCCTTGACACCGCAGCAGTATGCCTTAATATTAAAAATGAAAATCATTATCATTTGAGGGCGTGAACATAATGTTAAAAACAGGAGGGGGGCAGCAGATGAAGGAACAACCCTGGTGGTACGGCAGATTAAAAGATTCGGGCGCCAGGCTTACAGAGCCGAGAGAGATTGTACTCGAAATCCTGCGTAGCGCCCGGGAGCATCTGACCGCCACCGACATTTATATCCAGGCCCATCGCATGAAACCTTCAATCGGCCTTACCACGGTTTACCGAACCCTGGAGCTTTTGATAAAGCTTGGAATTGTACAGAAATTTGAGCTCGGTGAAGGAAAGGCCAGGTTTGAACTGGTGGACAAACCAGGAGGAGAAGGCCACCATCACCTTGTTTGCCTTAAATGCAGGAAGATAATCGATTACAGCGATATCACCAATGATGAGAAGGAATTTTTAAGCAGGGTGGAGGATCGTTTGAAAAGAAAGTATGATTTCAAGATACTCGATCACCTGATGTGGTTCTATGGCGTGTGCAGGGAATGCAGGGGAAGCTGAAAAATTTTTTTTAAAGTATTGGAAATGATTTTCATTATCAGGCATATTAATAAGAGGAGATAGAAGTTAAAATGGAAGAGAAACTAAAAATTGCAATATCAAGCGGCAAGGGCGGCACAGGCAAAACTTTCATAGCCACCAATGTTGCCAGGGTGCTCGAAAGAACAGGGCGCTGCGTGCGCTACCTTGACTGTGATGTTGAAGAACCCAACGGGCATCTATTCTTAAAACCCGGTATTAATCAAAAAGAAGATGCCGTGGTGTTTTCCCCTGTCGGGATAGATAATGAAAAATGCAACGGGTGCGGTAAATGCGAGGAAAACTGCATGTATAACGCCATTTCCGTGATAAACGGGAAGGCCTTGTTCTTTCAGGATCTCTGCCATATCTGTGGTGCCTGCACGCTTGTATGCCCGGAAAACGCAATAATAGAAAAAAACAGGGTGATCGGTACGATGGTGTGCGGCACCAGCGGCAAAATACAGGTGCATTACGGCTTATTAAAGACAGGAGAGGGGGGCATGTCGCCCCGGCTTATTAAAAAGGTAAAGCGGTATATTGACACGGGTGTAAACCTGCTCGATTCCCCTCCGGGGACTTCATGCCCTGTGGTGGAGACAATAAGCGATGCTGATCTTTGCGTGCTTGTTGCAGATCCCACCCCGTTCGGAATAAATGACCTTAAACTCTCTGTTGACATGTGCAGAGAGATTGGCATCGAGCCTGTGGTCCTTATAAACAGGGCCGAGGATTTAAACAGCGACCTGTCAGATTACTGCAGCAAAGAAGGCCTTGAAATTATAGGAAGTGTAGCCGATGACAGAGCTGTTGCCGAGTGTTACTCAGCAGGGAATCTTGCAGTGGACAAGCTGCCGGAATATGCGGATGTGTTTGCCCAAATGGCAGACAGGATAATTGAACTGGCAAAACAGGACCGTCCTGTTAAGGCGGAGAAAAAGATTCCGAAAATCCGGGTTGATAAAAACCTGGTGCAGGTCGGGGCAAAAAACACCCCGCCCGATCACAGCTCCAGGGAAATAGTGGTGATAAGCGGCAAAGGCGGAACGGGGAAGACATCCATTGCTGCTGCATTTTGCGCTCTTGAGGAAAAACTGCTCATAGCCGACTGTGATGTGGATGCAGCTGATCTGCATCTGGTGCTATCACCGCAGGTGGTTGAGCAGGGAGCCTTCAGCGGCGGATACATGGCGAAAATTGATTCTGATGCATGTGTCGGCTGCGGTGAATGTTTTGAGCACTGCCGTTTTGATGCAATTAAACAGGTGGAGCATAACAATAATACAGTATATCAGGTTGACGAGGTGTCATGTGAAGGCTGCGGAGTCTGCAGAATCGTATGTGAATATGAGGCTGTCAGCCTTGATGTGTGCGTCAACGGAGAATGGTTTCTCTCGGAAACCCGGTTCGGTCCCATGAGCCATGCAAAACTCGGTGTTGCAGAAGAGAATTCCGGTAAACTGGTAACCCTTGTTCGTAACAAAAAGGATGAACTGGCCGGAAAACACGGCCTGCAAAGAGCGCTTATTGACGGGTCCCCTGGTACCGGCTGTCCGGTTATCGCCTCGATTACGGGTACGGATTATGCCCTGGTTGTAACTGAGCCCACGGTGTCGGGAGTTCATGACCTGTACCGGGTTCTGGATGTGATAAAGTTTTTTAACATAAAGTCCGGCGTTATTGTGAACAAATATGATCTAAACCATGAAAAAACCAATGAGATAATCGGTATCACCCAGGAAGCCGGAAGCGAGTTCCTTGGCGCAATACCATATGACAAGTCCATTACAAAGGCGCAGCTAAAAGGCCTGTCAGTAGTGGAATATACAGATAACGAGACTACAGCGACCATCAATGATATCTGGGAAAAGATATCGCACAGTGTCTATGAAACTGAAAAAGCATAATAAATTATTAAAAGGAATTTTGGGTTATGAAGATTTCGGTTTGCGGAAAAGGCGGAAGCGGCAAAAGCACCGTTGTTACATTCCTGGCAAATCAGGCTCTGCAAAAAAATCTTGACGTCATGGTTATTGATGCAGATGATTCTAACGCCGGGCTTGCCAGGATGCTCGGGTTTGAAAGCCCTCCGGCTCCCTTGATGGATCTGGTGGGCGGCAAGTCAGGGATTAAAAAGAAAATGAGCGGTCAGAACCTTCTGGGTCAGGAGCAGATCAAAACCGGAGATTTTGAACCGGAATTTATCCGGCGCAGAAACGGTCTCATGTTTGTTGCAATTGGAAAAATTCTTCAGAATATGGAGGGGTGCGCATGCCCCATGGGCGTTTTAAACAGGGAATTTTTAAAAAAAATTCGTCTGGAAGAAAAACAGATCGCCATTGTGGATATGGAAGTTCTCTCTCC
>JAGXLE010000074.1 GCA_018334855.1 Desulfobacterales bacterium
GGCCAGAAAGGTATATCGAGAGAAAGGGCAGTGGAAAGCGCGCGCTCCGCGTCTGTATGTGGCATAACGGCCATGGCCGTGGTCAGAAGATTACCCGGAACAGGCATTTTTTGTCATCCTTTCTTTTCACCTGAATTGAACGATTTTCAAGTTTGCCGCAGATACCCGGCAAGCTCCTCCATAAGCGCATCGCGGGATTCGGCGTACAATTGCGCAAACCGCTTTCCGTCCCTGCTGTGCTGCACGTAAAAATCAACACACCGGCTTACAATGTCAAAAACTTTTTCTTTGTCATAGCAGCCCGGCAGCGGTTCTGCCAGCCTGGGGTGACGGCCCAGCTTGCCGCCGAGCAGGATTTTATAAGCCCGTCTTGATACCCGGAGGGTTTCTGTTGGGCATACTTCTGCACACTGTCCGCAATCAAGGCATTTTATCCGGTCAATTTCCGGCATCTGTCGGGTTTCATCTATCCGTATCGCCCCTTCTTTGCAAACCCCGACGCACTGCCCGCACATGGAACAGGTTTCACCGGTAACTTCCGGTACGGCCGCGCCGATGATGCCTATGTCTTTTATCTGTGGCCTGGAACAGGCATTGGGACAGTCGGCCAGGGCGACGCAGAATTCATGATGAAACTTCAACGGCCCTTCGACCGTATTTTTCAGAAAGTCCAGCAAATTCTTCCCTGCCAGAAGAGACTCGAGCAGGGCCGGCAGATCCTCGTCGTGAGTGCAACGATTCCTACATCCCTGCGGGCCGAAACAGGATTCAATCCGATATCCGAGAACCTCTTTTTCCATGTTTTCCAGGTACCCCTGTTTGACCTCATGTACGTCATCGAGCTTCACGGTTTTGCGCCCTTTTTGCGCAGCATGGGCCTCCACCCTTGCCCGGGCCCGCTTTCTCACGAAAAACGGCACCTTCCGCATGGCCGCCTCAGCCTCATCGCTCCATTTCACAGCATCCATCATTGCCTTATTTTTCAATTTAACCATTCCCCCTTCACAGTTCACGGTTCACCAGTCACCATTAACCATTGCCCAACCGATTTCCTTGATTTATGTCAAAATCTATTATATCCCGGTAAAAAAATACAGGAAACTTACCATGACCAGGGCAAGACACATTTTATCCCAATCTGTTCTTTTTTCCGGGCTGCCCGAAGCAGACATAGACGCCCTGCTCGAAATCACAGTTGAAAAGACCGTTGCCGCTGGCGAACTGATCTTTTCCGAAGGAGACCCGGGCGAGGGCTTCTACGTAATAATAGAGGGAATGGTTAAAATCTACAAGCTCTCCACGGAAGGAAAAGAGCATATCCTTCACATGTTCGGCCCGGGCGAGCCGTTCGGGGAAGTGCCGGTATTTTCCGGAAAGGCCTTTCCCGCCAGTGCAGAGGGCGTCAAAAAAAGCCGGGTGCTGTTTTTCCCCCGCCGGGCTTTCCGCGACCTGATTACCCAAAAACCCTCGGTTGCCATGAACATGCTGGCCGTACTCTCCCTGCGGCTGCGCCATTTCACTGTCCAGCTGGAAAACATCTCGCTTAAAGAAGTACCCGCCCGTCTTGCCGGATATCTTCTGCTGCAGGCAGAAGAACAAAAAAGCTCCCATACGGTTACTTTAAATATCTCCAAGGGGCACCTGGCAAGTTTTTTAGGCACCATCCCGGAAAC
Organism: Desulfobacterales bacterium; assembly: GCA_018334855.1. Classification (GTDB taxonomy): domain Bacteria; phylum Desulfobacterota; class Desulfobacteria; order Desulfobacterales; family Desulfosalsimonadaceae; genus Desulfosalsimonas. The sequence goes on from JAGXLE010000074.1 coordinate 1,674, forward strand.
CCTTTCCCGGATGCTGAAAAAAATGAACGAACAGGGACTCATAGAGACAGAAGGCCGCCTGATCCGCATCCTTGACAGGCAGGGCTTAGAAGAGCTTGCCGAATTCGGAAAAATGGAAAGCTGACAGAATCGATAAAAAGAAACTGTAAACAGCCTTCTGTAAAAAATTTATAAGCATTACGGGAAAAACACAAATGCCACCAAAAATACTCGTTATAGATGACAATTCCGGGAACCGGGCTGCAGTTGCAGAAGTGATTCAAAGCCTGAATGAAAAAGCAGAAATTATTTCCGCCTCCTCGGGCGGGCAGGGCATAGAAAAAGCCGGCGCCCGATTTCCGGATACGATTCTGATAGACGAACAAATGCCGGACAAGGACGGCTTCGAAGTCTGCAGGCACATAAAATCCGATCCCAAAGTCCGTCATATACCCGTTATAATGCTGACAGCAGAAGAAAATATCAATATCACAGACACCGATTCAGGAGCAGACGCTTACCTCCCCAAACCGCCGGACAAGCAGATGCTGGCCGCACAGATTAAAACAGCACTTCGCCTCAAGCGGGCCGAAGACGCCCTTGGAGACAAAAGAAACCGCCCTGAGCAAATGGTTGGACGGCCGGCCAGGGAAGTGGAGAAACGGCCGGAAATTTTAAAAAAAATCCTGGATGCCAGCCCCAGCTTCATTTATGTAAAAGATCTCGACACCCGGCTGACCCTTGTAAACAGGCAATTCACAGAAAATTTCGGAATATCTGAGCAATCTGCCATTGGCCGAACCATGGAAGAGATCATGCCACATCACGCGGTGCTTGCCAGGACCATGCGGGAAAATGACATGGCAGTGCTAAGCGGCGCCATGGACCGGCTTGAGGCAGAAGAGCAGTACCCGGATTCACGGGGAGCGATCAGGTGGGCCCACAGTGTTAAGACACCCTTGCTGGATAAACAGGGACGCATAAATGGACTGATCGGCTTCAGCACGGATATAACCAGGGAAAAAGTAAAGGCACAACAGCAGGAAAAACTGGAAAACCAGCTCCGCCAGGCACAGAAAATGGAGGCCATCGGCACCCTGGCAGGCGGCATTGCCCACGATTTCAACAACATTCTTTCTTCTATTATAGGCTATACAGAGCTTTCACTCGAGGAAACGGAAAAAGGCAGCTTTCTGGAAAAAAGCATGCAGGAGGTCCTGAAAGGAGGCATGCGGGCGCGCGAACTGGTCAAGCAGATCCTGACCTTCAGCCGCCAGGCAGAACAGGAAAAAATGCCGATCCAGATAAAACTGCTGCTCAAGGAAGCCCTGAAGCTTTTGCGCGCCTCTGTCCCCGCCACAATTGAAATCCGGGAAAAAATCGACTCCGATGACCTGGTCCTTGGCGATGCAGGCCAGTTCTACCAGGTTATAATGAATCTATGCACCAATGCATTCCAGGCCATCGATGATAAGGGCGGAATCATGTGCGTATCGCTGAAAAAGGAAAAAATTGATATTGAAAGGCAAGCCCCGCTCAGCCATCCCGAACTGGAGTCAGGAGAATATATAAAACTCTCGGTAAGCGATACCGGACACGGCATGGACTCAGACATAATAGACAAAATATTTGATCCTTTTTTTACCACAAAAACAGACGGCAAAGGATCAGGACTCGGGCTGTCGGTGGTGCACGGAATCGCCCGCAGCCACGGCGGCACTATAAGCGTACACAGCAAGCCGGAAAAAGGAAGCACATTTAACGTCTACCTGCCGGTGGCCGACACAGCCTCCGAAGATTTCCGGACAATGGATAATTCCACCCCCACCGGCACAGAAAAGGTTCTTTTCGTAGACGATGAAACCGCTATAGTCAACCTGGCCGAAAGCGTTTTGCAAAGCATGGGATACCGGGTGGAGACCAGAAGCAGCAGCCATGAAGCGCTTGAGCTTTTCAAGTCAGATCCCCGGCGGTTTGACCTGGTAATCACTGATCTTACAATGCCCAACATGACCGGGGATGAGCTGGCCGGGCATATAAAGGAAACCAGGCCGGATATGCCGATAATCCTCTGCACAGGTTTCAGCGAGCGCTTCAGTGAAGAAGACGCCAGAAAACTCGGTATCTCCGCATTCATAATGAAACCAATCGTACGCACCGACCTGGCGCGCGCCATCAGAAATGTGCTTGACCGTAAATAATTTTTTAAATAAAGACAATGGCGTGAATACGCTGATGACAAAAACGGTAAACAGCGCTAAATTCCGTTTTACTGTTCTGCCGTTTAAATTTGAATTTATTTCGGATTTCGGGATTCGGATTATACCCTTGGATATATGCCATGACTGAAAACATTCTAAGAGACGATATAGAACTTGAACCAAAGGCGCTTGCCATAGGCGGCAAACGTCTTGAAATTCTCTGCGTTAAAAACCTGGATCCCTTTATTGCCGAGATGGAACAAGCCGGCCGGCAGGATTTTGAAGGCTTTCCCTTCTGGGTAAAAATCTGGGAGGCAAGCATTGTGCTGACCGACCGGATGCTTCAAATGGACCTGGACAAAAATAAAAGCATACTCGAGCTCGGTGCCGGCATGGGCATTACAGGGCTGTTTCTCGGTGCATTCGGATATCGGGTCACCGTCACTGACAACAATCATGATGCTCTGGAACTCGTTAGCCGCAATGCCGCGCACAACGGCATTGAAAACCTGCAGACAGCAGAACTTGACTGGCATCACCCTGAAATCGGGAAAACTTTTGACATAATCTGCGGCTCTGAGCTGATTTACAGAAAGTCTGATGCCGAGCCGGTGGTCAATATCCTAAAGCAGCTTCTCAAGCCGGAGGCAACAGCCTATCTGGCCCACGATATAAGCCGCATGTCAATGATGCACTTTATGGAAGAAGCAGAGAAGAATTTCCACACATCCCATAAAGGTATGTCTTTTTCCGGCGGGGGGCAGAAAAAGCAGATCGTTATCCACACTTTAAAAAAAAAGTATAGATAAAAATGTCCTCCTTGCATGAAATCCCCGGCCTTCTGGACAAGCCGGTAGCCCTGGAAAAGATCCTGGATGAAATTCCCTCCGGTATTGTCATTCTGGACAAAAACCTGCGAATCAGGTACATGAACCGGGCGATATCTGCGCTGACCGGCTATAGCCCGGACGAAGCCCGTACAATTTCCTGCCACAACATACTGAGAAGTCGGGTGTGTATAAAGAGCTGTCCGGCCGCTCAGATGACCGAAAACACCGAACCAATCTGTAAACAAAGCGACCTTATAAACCGGGATCGCCAGAAAATTCCGGTACGCATTACCCTGGCCCCGCTCCGCGAAGAATCCGGCAGCTTAATCGGCTACATGGAAACCGTGGAAGACATCAGATCAATTCAGCAAAGGGGCACTGAGATGCAGCGCGCCTTTGGATATTCGAAAATGATCGGCAAAAGCCAGGGAATGGATAAAGTTTTCCGGATGCTGCCCCTTATTGCGCAAAACGAATCATCCGTGCTTGTCACAGGTGAGACAGGCACCGGCAAAGACCTGGCTGCAGAAGCCATACACGAATCCTCCGGCCGGGCAAAGGGGCCGTTTATAAAGATCAACTGCGGCGCCCTTCCGGAGACACTGCTCGAATCCGAGTTGTTCGGGCATCAAAAGGGGGCATTTACCGGCGCAGTTGAAAACAAACCTGGCAGGTTCAGGCTGGCTCACAACGGCACCCTGTATCTGACCGAAATCGGAGATCTGCCCCTGTCCCTGCAGGTAAAGCTGCTGACTTTTCTCGATGACAAAATCGTTTATCCCCTTGGCAGCACCCGGGGCCATGAAGTAAATGTACGCATTATAGCCGGCACCCACCGCGATCTTGAAGACATGGTAAGACAGGGAAACTTCAGAAAGGATCTTTTGTTTAGGTTAAACGTTGTGAGGGTTCACCTCCCCCCGCTGCGGGAGCGCGGCGATGATATCCGTCTGCTGATGGACCATTTCTTAAACATTTTTACAACGGAATTCGGTAAAAAAATAAAGGGATTTGAAAATGATGCAGTAATGCTGCTGAAAAACTATTCCTATCCCGGCAACGTAAGGGAACTGCGCAATATAACAGAATACGCGGTCAACGTGTGCCAGGCAGAACTGATAGGGCTTTCAGATCTTCCGGCCTACCTGGTTGAAACAGGAGAGCAGGCAGGCTCACAAACCCTTGAACCCGCACCCGCCCGATCCCGGGCACCCGGTCTTCAACACAGCAGTTCAAGCATTTCAGAAACCTGGCCTGAAACTGAAAAAAAAATGATAATAGACGCCCTTGTCCGCACCGGGGGACGGCGCAGCAAGGCCGCCGCCATCCTGGGCTGGGCCAGAAGCACCCTTTGGCGAAAGATCAAGCAGTACAACATTGAATAAGACCCCCGGAAACGCATGGACACCATATCTTGTTTTATGATATTATAATAATATTTTAAATTGCGGTAATTAAAATGCCGAAAAAAATACTTATACCGCTATACGGCCGGGAAGTGGCGCCACGGTTTGACCTGGCCGCGGAGGCCGTGATTGTCCAGGTTGATGAAACCAGCCGGGACCGGAGGGAAAAGCTGGTGGTCCTGCCACAGGTATCTGCTGAGAAACTCTGCCATATGATACTCACAGAAGCAATTGACACCTTAGTGTGCGGCGGCATAGAAGAGGAGTACTACCAATATTTGACCTGGAAACGGATCACGGTATATGATGATGTTATCGGGCAATGGGAAAATGCGCTGAATCGGCTGCTGCGAGGCGAACTCCAGTCCGGTGACATCATTACAGCAAGCCCGGAGGTAAATACAGATGCCTGATAAGGAAAACTGGTGGCAGAGTCTCAAAAACAGATTTTCCGGAAGCGGAGAAAAAAAACGTCTGCCACAGCGTTATCGGAGGCTCCAGCGCAATATTGTTCTGCTGATGCTTCTGGTGACCCTCATTCCTCTCACCGTGATGGCCGTAACCAACGCCATTCAGTACCAGAAAAACATACAGGCAGAGCGTATAACCCCCATGCGGGCGATTGCAACCAAAGCAGCGCACTCCTTTGAAATTTTTCTGGAAGAGCGCCTGTCTGCCATCCATTTTATCGCATCGAGCTACTCCTTTGAAATTCTGTCCGGAAAGGCCACCCTGCACCGCATTTTCAGGATCCTGCGGGACGAATACGGCGGATACGTGGATCTTGGCCTGATCAACGGCAAAGGCAGGCAGATCAACTATACCGGTCCTTACGACCTGCTCAACAAGGATTATTCCACTCAGCAGTGGTTTCACGAGGTACGCGTGCGGGGGGTTTTTATAAGCGACGTGTTCATGGGATACCGGGATCTTCCTCACATTGCACTGGCTGTGCAGAATTTAAACGACCGCGGAGACTCATGGATAT
>JAGXLE010000075.1 GCA_018334855.1 Desulfobacterales bacterium
TGCCGCCGCTAGGGGGAGGGTTTGTCATATCAAGGCTCACCCCGGCCGGAACAGCCGAATCTGACTGATTGACTATGCTTACAATCAAATCGATCCCGTAACTGCCCGAATGAAAAACATACCTTTTTTCAAGCACGACACCCTGGGCTGTCTCCAGGAAAAAGGAGATTGATCTGGCGTCTTTGCGAACTTCAAGGCTGCTTTGCTCAAAATCCGTTGTGAAAACAGCATTTGAAATATCGGGCAAACCCCGGTCACTGAACCGAACCAAGGCCGTTCCCACCGGATTTGCCCCGGAAACCAGTGTTTTTAAAGAAGAACCAGAATCGGATCCGGACTTGTAGTCTTTAAGAACGAATTGCCTGATCGCAGCCCCTTTTTCCGTAATCTCGGCCCTGTAAAGATCTGTTTCAACGGTAATGCTGTTAAAGGTTTTGGCTGGAACCTCAACAGGTTTTTCGGTTTTTTTACCGGTGCTTCCGGCCCCGGTTCTCTGCGTGGTTTCTGAAGCCTCCCTTTGCCCGGAGGGCTGTTTGCCGGTCTCGGTCTGTTTTTGTTGCTGCGGGGCCTGCACCGGTTTTTCGGGTGTAACCAGAACCTCCCACAGCAAAAAAACCATGACCGTAAGAACAATAGCCAACAACAAACGCATCTGTTCCATATCTACTCCTGAGTAGCAGCGCGAAATCTAAAAAATCAAAAATTTTAGAACCTGTGCACAAAGTGCCGGTTCCTGTTACTGACGATGCAGGCGGATTTTCTTCAGGGCTTCAAGGCGACAAGGGCGGGCCGGGGATGAAGCCGAACCGGAAGGCAGTTTTCAGCAGCATGAAGCTGTTTCGTCCGGTCCCTCAATTTCGGCGCAACTGCACATCACCGTGTTTTCGTCTGTGCCGGGAACCGGGTCAATGCCACCGGGATGAAACGGATGGCATTTGGCAAGGCGCTTAAGCGCCATCCACCCGCCCTTAAATGCTCCGAAACGTTTAACGGCCTGATACCCGTATTCGGAACAGGACGGATAGAAACGGCATGCCGGCCCGAGTACGGGTGAGAGCAATGCCTGGTAAAGTCTTATGATAAAAAGAAAAAAATACTTAATTGGAATGCCCTCCGATTTTGTCAAACAGGTGCCGCAAAGACGCAAAAGCCTCTCGGCCTGATAAATGTGCTGCCCCTTTTTTCGCAATAACGTTGATGTCCAGGTTGCCTGCGAGCCTGTGTCGGTTGAGCCGAAAATATTCCCTGACAATACGCTTGATCCGATTTCGCACAACGGCATTGCCGATTTTTTTTGTAACTGTTACGCCGAGCCGGCTGCGATCCAGCCGGTTTAACCGGTATGCTATGACGAAATATCTGTTGTGAACACTGTTGCCCTGCCTTGATAAGTTGAGAAATTCAGGGCGTTTAAGCAGTTTGTCCGGCTTCCGGATTCTATTTTTCCCCGAATGGATCAAACAGCGAGTCTTTTTCGGCCCTTGGCCCGTCGCCTTTTGATGACCATCCTGCCCTGCCTGGTGGCCATCCTCTTTAAAAAACCGTGTTTTCTGGCTCTTTTTATTCTGCTTGGCTGATATGTCCGCTTCATTGTTCCACCTTTTCATGGTCTTTGTTAATCGGCCGAAAATATACTCTGACCGCTTATGAGTATGAATCAGAGAATTGTTAGACCAATATAACCATTTTTGTCAAGATTCAAATGCTTTGTTATTCGGCTAAATCTGACGGAATAAAAAAAACCATTTCCGGGCTGCACTTGATCACTTTTACAAGCCGTCAGATCGCAATTGTTATTGTATTTCGGCAATATCGTATTGTTCAAGATGATAATCCTCTGCAGGGTAAATGCAGACCTGCAGCCCCACCCTTTGTTCGAGCACTGTGATCAGCTCGCTTTCCTGGCCCAAAAGAAGATCAGCGATTACCGGGTTGACTTTGACATGGATCCGGTTTCCGGCGGCATCTGCGGACTGCCTGCATACGTCTCTGAAAATATTGTAGCAGATAGTTCTGCGCGACAGCAGCATGCCTTCTCCCTCGCAGTAAAAGCACGGCTCGCACAGCATCCGGGGTAAAGATTTGACAACCCTTTTGCGGGTCATCTGGATAAGACCCATGTCGGAAACCGGGAGAACGTTGGTCCTGGCCTTGTCCCGGCTCAGAGCTTCTTTTAACGTATTATAGACCTTTTCCTGGTCAACCCTGTTTTCCATGTCAATAAAATCAATTATTATAATCCCGCCGAGATTACGGAGCCGGATCTGGTAGGCGATTTCCTTGACCGCCTCAAGGTTTGTCTTTAATACGGTCTCTGCAAAATTTCGCTTGCCAACGTAGCGGCCGGTATTAACATCAATTGCCACTAAGGCCTCGGTAATCTCGATGATGATGTAGCCTCCGCATTTGAGCCACACCTTTTTCTTCAAGGCACGCTGTATATCAATCTCGAGGTTATAGGCATCAAATATCGGTTCGTTTCCTTCATAAAGGGCCACGGAATTTTTCAGCCTGGGCATGAATTTACCGATAAAAGAGCTCACGGTTTTGTAAACCGAAGGCGAGTCAATTGTCACCTTGTCGGCTTCGTGGGCAAGCAGATCGCGCACGCAGCGCAGCGTCACTGAAAGCTCCTCGTGCAACAGAGAAGGCGCGGACGCCTGCTGGCAGCGGTTTTGAATGTCGCTCCACAGATTGTTTAAAAACTCCATTTCCTGGGACAGGACTTCCGGGTTCACCCCTTCTCCGGCCGTGCGCACGATATACCCGTAAGAGCTGGTACGCATCGATTCCACCAGTTGCTTAAGCCGGCCGCGTTCTTCCTCGTCTGTAATGCGCCGGGAAATACCGATATGATCCACAGTAGGCATTAACACAAGAAAACGGCCCGGTAGCGAGACACAGGTGGTAAGACGCGCACCCTTGCTGCCGATTGGGGAACGAGCCACCTGGACAAGAATTTCCTGGCCGTCTTTTAACATTTCTTCAATCGGCAGGCGGTCGGAGCGGCGGCCGCTTGACATGGACGAGGAAACAGGTCCATTTTCCTCCCCGGCATCGGACGAATTCTCCTCTGCGTATTCATTTTCCTTGTTTATATACATTTGCTCGGGCGGAGGCGTCCTGCCGTTTAACACCTCGTCGACATAAATAAAGGCAGCCTGCTTTAGCCCCACATCGACAAAAGCCGCCTGCATACCCGGCAATACACGCTGAATACGCCCCTTGTAGATGTTACCGGCTATATTGCCTTCATCCTGACGTTCAACGTATATTTCAGCAAGGACACCGTTTTCCAGGAGCGCCACCCGGATCTCGGGACCCAGGGCATTGATAATGAGTTCCTTATCCATTCAGGCCTCTTTAATATCTGATTGATGAAAATTTTGCCGGACTTCGGGCAGCTTTAACACCCGGGCACTGCGTACCGCGCTGTCGGGCAGCGGAAAAATACTGCCTATTATTTCCAGGGGTCTTATCGCGGCGCCTGATGAGCGCACCAGCCTGATCCTTAACCGGTCCGGCCTTTCACGCTGAAATTCCTCGAGCACGGATTTGAGATCAATCCGGACTTCCGCACCTTTTCTGTTTATAAAAACTACGGTAAAGGATCGGGCTTTAACAAAATCATGGTACGGTTTATCCTCAAAACACCAGCCGCCGTTAAGTGTTATCCTGTATGTCTCTGCCTGGCGGGCCGGCAGACCTGCTTTTGACGAAACCGGGCTGCACCCGGTTACAGCCAGCCCTTCGGGAAGTTGAGAATTTATGGCATTTTTTACCTCCCCGCAGCCTGCCGGGTCATTTACGGTCATTATAAAGAACTCCTCCATGCTCTCAATACCAACCGGCAGGGCATCACCAAAAGAAACTTTCGGCTTGGGATGAAACCCCTTCGAATATGCCAGGCTTATCCCGGCCCTGCGAAGGGCCCTGATCAGGATGTTGGAAAGTTCCAGCTGTCCGAAAAACCGTGCAGGCCCGAGCTTGGTGTAGGCGACCTTTAATCTTCGGCCGTTACCGGGTGCGGCCTCAGAACTTTGGTTCCGGATATCCCCGGCGGATTTCTGCTCCGAACCAAGGCAGCCGGCATCTTTCTGATCTGCGGTTTCCGGCCTCAGGGTTTGAAAATCACAGACCCCGCAACCCTGGCAATCCTCCAGGCGGCAATCGGCGGTTGTCTTTTCTTCAAGCCCCTTTTCATATTCGCGCCTCAAAAAATCCTCTGATACCCCTGTATCGATATGGTCCCACGGAAGCCGGGCATTAAAGGGAATGGGGCGCAGATAATCTTCAGGATCGAGGCCGGCATCAAAAAAAGATTTTTGCCAGGAGTTATAGTCAAAAGAGTCCGTCCAACCGTCAAACCTGCACCCGTTTTCATAGGCGGCCGCAAGCACCCGGGCCAGGCGGCGGTCTCCCCTTGCAAAAACTCCTTCTATCACGCTGGTCTCGGGGTTCTGCCACTTGAAGTCCACCCCTTTGATGGAAAGCCGGGATCTTAATGCTTCTATTTTATCCCTGGCCTCTTTAAGGCCCTGCTGACCGACCCATTGAAAGGGCACGTGGGATTTGGGTATAAAGGTAGCAACGCTTACGTTTATACTTCCGCGGCGCTTTTTTCCGGGCAGGGTTTTGCGGAGGCGTTTTACAAGCTCAACGATTTCGTCAACATCGGAATCGGTTTCAGTCGGAAGCCCTATCATGAAATAGAGTTTGACCAGCTGCCATCCCAAGTCAAAAGCAGATGTCATTGTTTCAGCGAGTTCAGCCTCAGTAATGTTTTTGTTGATAACCGTCCTGAGCCGCTGACTGCCGGCCTCCGGTGCAATGGTGAATCCGGTCTTGCGCACGCTTCTTATGAGCTCCATCATTTCCGTGCTCAACGTGCCCGCTCTAAACGAAGGAATAGAAATTGCAGTGTGCCGGCTGCCGAAAGGCTTTGAAAGATCCTTCATCAGTGGCAACAGGCAGCTGTAATCCCCGGTGCTTAGCGAAAGCAGGGAAATATCCTCGTATCCGGTTGAGCAAAGCCCTTTTTCAGCAAGTTTTACAAGCCTTGAAAGCGATCTTTCTCTGACCGGCCTGTAGATCATCCCGGCCTGGCAGAACCGGCATCCCCGGGTGCATCCCCGGGCGATTTCCAAACGAAGTCTGTCATGGACGGGCCGACCGAACGGCACCACCGGGGATTCGGGGAAAAAAGCCTCGTCCAGGTCCGAAACGGCAGCGCGCCGAGCCCTGTCGTATCCTGCCAAAAGGGGAACGGTCTCCTGCCTGCCGGATGAGTCAAATGCGGCGCGGAAAAAAGACGGTACGTAAACCCCTTCGATTCCGGTCCAGGTTTTAAGCAGGTCGGTTTTATCCCTGCCCCCGCCTGATCTCCAGTTTATAAAAGCCTCTGCCATTTCAATGACAGCCGATTCGCCGTCGCCCACCACCATGGCATCAAAAAAAGGTGCAACCGGCTCAGGATTTACAGTGCAGGGGCCCCCGGCAATAACAAGGGGATGACTTTGATCCCTGTCTGTTGCGTAAAAAGGAATGCCGGCCAGATCAAGCATCATCAGAATATTGGTATAATTTAACTCGTAGAGCAGGCTGAATCCGATAATGTCAAAACCGGAAAGCGGCCGCCTGCTTTCCAGGGAAAACAAGGGGTTCCCGGAGGATTTCAGCAGTCGGGCCATGTCTGTTCCCGGGGCAAAAACCCGTTCTGCGGCTATATTTGAACGGGAGTTTAGCAGGTGATACAGAATCTGCATTCCAAAATGGGAGGTACCGATCTCGTAAGTATCCGGAAAAGCAAGAGCTAAGCGCAGCTCTATCCCGCTGCCGCTTTTTGTAACCGAATTGATTTCTCCGCCGATATACCTGCTCGGCTTTTCAACCAGCGGCAGAATATGATCCATACTTTCCATAATAAAACGCACTTGCTACTTCATGCTGGCCCGGACAAATTCGAGGGTCTGGCGGACATCTTCGCTGAAAAGGCCCTTTAATTCTTCCTGCCAGTTTTCTTCGGCCAGTTTTGTGCGGATCCTATTTACCGCATCATCGCGCAAAAGCTGTTTCATGCGCATGAAAGGACGGTTGGGGGTATCAATCCACTGGGAAACAATCTGCTTTGCCCGGTCAAGCAGCGTCTCTTCGGATACGATCTCGTCAACAATGCCCTGCTGCTTTGCCTTAAACACATCGGCCATGTCTCCTGAAAACATTACGTCGCGGAACCTGAGGTTGCCGTCAAGGCCGAAGCGCATAATCTCGTGCTGGGCAATATTTAAGGGAAGGCCGATCTTTATTTCCGACATGCCGATCTTTATTTTGGGGTGCTCCTTGACTATTCGGCAGTCGGCAGCCATTGCGTAGATAAGTCCGCCCGCGGCCGCATGACCGTTTAAAGCGGCCACCACCGGTTTTCTGCAGGCAAAAAGCGAGGTTAAAACCTGCTGTTCGAATTCGAAGAATTCCACTGCCTCTTCTACGCCGGCAAAATCAAGAAAAAGAGACAGGTCAAATCCGCTGGAAAAAAAGCGCCCCTCGCCTGTAAGTATTATGCCTTTGGGAGAAGGATTTTGATCGGCTTGTTGGGCAATCCGCCCGAGCTGTTCGAGCATGTCTCTGTTTATAGCGTTGGTCTTGCCGTTTTTAAAAGTTGCAATCAGAATATCTTCTTCAAGAGTTTCTTCTATCATGGCTGTCTTTCTCTTTTAGCGCCAGTTTTATAAGCCCGAAAACGCACGCTTTAAATATTTCAGAAAAAAATCGAATTTTTAAACAAGGAAAAACATTTATAAATACGGCACAACGGCAATGCCTGTCAAGCTGAAAAAACAGGCAACCCCTGCCGCCGTTTTGCATCAGGCCGGCTAAGCAGGTTTTTAAAAGGCGGATGAACCCAAACATTGACACGTATTTACGGTTTATTATATACCAGCAGAAATTTTTATCAATAAGTTAAAAATTTTACCATACCAGACAACCCAAAATTAAGGACGGCCGATCATGATAAAGATAAACGAGAATTACTATAAACTGCAGGCTTCCTATCTGTTTTCAGACATTGCCTCTC
>JAGXLE010000076.1 GCA_018334855.1 Desulfobacterales bacterium
GGGAATCTGTTTGTCAACATGGTGGCCGCAGGCGAGGCTGGAGGTATTCTGGACGTAATCCTGCGGCGGCTTTCAACATACATGGAAAAGGCGGCCAAGCTCAAGTCCCAGGTAAAAGGGGCCATGACCTATCCGCTGGTAACACTGCTGATAGCAATAGGAGTTGTGGCAGTGATCCTGGTCTTTGTTATTCCGGTTTTCCAGGATATGTTTGCCCAATTCGGCCAGGCCCTGCCTCTGCCCACCCAGATTGTGATCAACATGAGCGAGTTTGTAAAGGGCAATATTTTGTGGATTATCATTGGTGTAGTGCTCCTTATTATTGCATTCCGGCAATTTTACAAAACTGAAAAAGGCCGGGCAATGATAGACGAGATGACCCTGAGATTGCCCGTGGTAGGCATCCTGGTGCGCAAGGTGGCCGTGGCCAAGTTTACCCGTACCATGGGCACAATGCTTGCAAGCGGTGTGGCCATACTGGAGGCCCTGGATATAGTGGCGAAAACATCCGGCAACAAAAGCATTGAAAGCGCCATATACAAAGTGCGCACAGGGATAGCAGAAGGAAAGACAATAGCTGATCCGCTATCGGAAACCGGCGTATTTCCGCCGATGGTCTGCCAGATGATTGCGGTGGGGGAATCGACCGGCGCAATTGATGCAATGCTTGAAAAAATAGCCGATTTCTACGAAGAAGAAGTCGACCAGGCGGTGGAAAACCTGACCTCGTTGATTGAGCCTTTCCTGCTGGTTTTTCTGGGTGTAACCATTGGCGGCCTGGTGGTTTCCATGTATCTGCCTATATTCCAGATGGCAGGGGCGGTTACAGGATAGCCCGAAAGCCGATGGCCTCTTTTTTCCGCTCAAAAGCCGAGCAGGACCTTTACCGCAAGTTAAAGTGGCTTATCTTTTTTCGGGCGCTTTTCGCCCTTGTAATGCTGGGCTCGGTGGTAGTGGCCATGCTGCGGTCAAGGCCCGGCCTGGAGCCAAGGGGCGGTCCGCTGGACTATCTTGTACTGATTTCTTTTTCCATCCTGATCCTGTCGGCGGCCTATCTTATTATCCTTCCCAGGTTTAAGCGGCTTCTTCTGTTTGCCTATTTCCAGGTGAGTATTGATACGGTGCTGGTAACGCTGATCATCTTTGTTACCGGCAGCTTTTCGAGTATTTTTACCTTTATGTATTTGGTTGTAATAGTTTATGCAGCCATGGTGATGTACCGAAGCGGCGGGATGATTACTGCCACCCTCTGCAGCATCCAGTACGGGTTAATGGTCGATCTGGAATACTACGCCATTATTAATCCGCTGGGCTATGATGCAGGTTTTCTGGCAGCCAGCTATGACTGGCAGTATGTGGTATACAAGCTGTTTTTAACTATTGTGGCCTGCTATGCGGTAGCATTTTTGAGCGGATTTCTCTCGGAACAGGAAAGGGCTGCAAAGCGGGAACTTTGGGCCATGGAAGACCAGATGAAGCGGGTGGAGCGCCTGGCGGCAGTCGGCGAGATTGCGGCAGGCCTGGCCCACGAGATAAAAAATCCCCTGGCGTCACTTAACGGTTCGATACAGATGCTGCGCGACAGCCTGGATTATGATCCGGACCAGCAGCGGCTGATGCAGATTGTTATGAGGGAGGCGGACCGGCTGAGCACACTGGTTACGGACTTTCTGAGGTTTGCAAAGCCGGGCACGGGCAAAGCCGAGGTTATACAGCTGGATAAGGCGGTATCAGAAATCGTGTCACTTTTTGCTTCCGATCCCCGCTACAGGGAGTACCTGGAGGTAAAAACGGACCTAACCACGGGATTGCAGGTAAAGATCGACCCGGAGCATTTAAAGCAGGTGATGTGGAATCTGTTAAACAATGCGGCAGAAGCAATTGAGGGGCAGGGGGCTATAGAGGTAAAGCTGTATCCGACAAGGAAAAATTATGCCTGCATCAGTGTCGCTGATAACGGATGCGGTATATCAGAGGAAAGCATGGCAAGTATTTATGACCCGTTTTTTTCCACAAAGTCCGGGGGCACCGGCCTGGGACTTTCAATAGTTCAGCAGGTGATCGGGGCTCATGGCGGACTTGTCGATTTAGACAGCACGCCGGGCAAAGGGACCACGGTAACAGTTCTGCTAAGACAGGCTCCTTCCTAAAAGGCTTGACACCGAATGGCAAATGGGATAGCAAGCCCCTAACCATTTAAAAAAATAGCAGATGAAATACAGGCCGGCAAAGATTTCCGGGGATGCCGGCTTTTATACAACCCCCGGAATTGATTATATACGGAAAAGCACTGATGAAGCAGGCAAAAGACGTTATTACAAGACGCAGGGAAAAAATTGAAGCGCTCAAGGCCGAAGGGGTGGAGCTGTTTCCCAATGATTTTACCGTAACTCACACGGTTGCAGATATTTGCGACGCCATAGAAAGCGGGGACGAGCAGGTAACAGGCGGTCATACCTTGATGAGTGCCGCGGGCCGCATTATGGCCGTAAATCGTTTCGGCAGGTCGGCCTTTATCCGGTTTAAGGACAGAAGCGGCCAGATGCAGGCCTATGTTCGCCAGGACCGGGTGGGAGAAGATGAATACGCTTTTTTTAAAAAGCTTGATATCGGAGATTTTATAGGGCTGAAAGGCCCGGTATTTGCCACTAAAACCGGGGAATGGACCCTGCTGGCAGATGAATTCAAGCTGCTGGCCAAGGCTTATCTGCCCCTGCCTGAAAAGTTTCACGGGTTAAAGGATCCGGAAAAACGCTACCGCCAGAGATATCTGGACCTGATGATGAACCCTGAGGTAAGGGAGGTATTTGTCAAACGCAGCCGGCTTATCCGGGAAATAAGGAATTTTCTGCTTCAACGCGATTACCTTGAGGTGGAAACTCCCATGATGCAGCCGATTGCCGGCGGTGCAGACGCCCGTCCATTTAAAACCCACCATAATGCATTGGATATGGACCTCTACCTCCGAATTGCCCCGGAACTCTACCTGAAGCGCCTTGTGGTGGGCGGATTCGAGAGGGTTTTCGAGATAAACCGCAGTTTCAGAAACGAGGGGGTTTCCACCCAGCATAACCCCGAATTTACGATGCTGGAGTTCTACCAGGCATATGCAACCTATGAAGATCTCATGGATCTCACAGAGGAGATGTTTAGATATGCAGCACGGGCTGTAACGGGTAAAACAACGGTGGCCTACCAGGGGGAAACCCTTGACTTTGAAAGCAGATGGCGGCGCATGACGCTTTTTGAAGCCCTTGTCTCTGTTGGCGGAATACCCGGGCAATTGTTGGAAGACAGGGCGGGGCTGATGGATTTTGCCGTTTCCAGAGGGGTTTCACTCGACCGGGCAAAGGATGCAGATATCAGCTTCGGCAAGCTCATCACAAAGGTTTTTGATCATGTGGTGGAGCCGGAGCTGATCCAGCCGACATTTATAACCGGATATCCGGTCGAGGTCTCTCCTCTGTCGCGGCGCAGCAGCCGGGATCCGGAAATCACCGAGCGGTTCGAACTCTTTATCGCAGGCAGGGAGATCGCCAACGGCTTTTCGGAGCTAAATGATCCTGTGGACCAGAAAGAACGTTTTTTGCGGCAGGTGGAGAATAGGGATTCGGAAAACGAGGAATTGCAGATGGACGAGGACTATATTTTAGCATTGGAATACGGCATGCCCCCGACCGCCGGCGAAGGGGTCGGGATCGACAGGCTGGCCATGCTTTTGACAGATTCGGCTTCCATTCGGGATGTAATTCTTTTCCCCCACCTGAAACCCGCTGAAAAAAAATAGCATTTTTTCGTTTTCTGCTGACAGGAAATAAAAGCACAGGTGTCTGAATTTAAATGGCTTTTGAATATTTTATCGGTAGCCGGTATTTAAAATCCAGGCAAAAAACCGGCTTTATATCCTTTATAACCGTGCTTTCGATAGCCGGGGTCACGGTGGGCGTCATGGCCCTGATTATTGTAATAGCGGTTATGACCGGCGCCGAGTCTTATTTTAAAACCAAGATTCTCGGGGTGGAGCCCCATGTCGTGCTTCGGCAGTATGAGGGGGCGATTTCGGATTATCCTTCTGTTATAGAGAAGGTAAAGCAGCGCGATCAGGTTGAATCTGCGGTGCCTTTTGTGGAAACCCAGGCGATGCTAAGAGCGCCTTCCGGAATGTCGGGGGCCGTATTGCGCGGCCTGGACCCTACGTATGAAGGCACCGGTGTAATGGGCCTTTCCGAGTCCGAGCTGGAAGAAAAACTTGCACCGGATAAAAAGAATAGCGGCGGAAAAGGGCTGCCCGGCATAATCCTGGGCAAAAACCTGGCGCGAAATCTCGGCCTGGAACAAGGAGAGCTTGTCTATCTGATTTCGCCCAAGGGCATGATGTCGCCGGTCGGCCATATTCCCTCCATGAAAAGATTTAAGGTAAAAGGGGTCTTTGAGTCAGGTTTCTATGAATATGATGCCTCCCTTGCCTATATCCACATGGAGGTGGCCCAGAATCTGCTCGGAATCGGGGATGCGGTCACAGGCATAGGGATCCGGATCACTGATATTTATCATGCTGACAGGGTGTCTGAAAGTATTTCCGAAGACCTGGGATTTCCGTACTGGACCATGGACTGGATGGAAATGAACCGGAATTTTTTTTCCGCCCTGGAGCTTGAGAAAACCGCAATGTTTGTTATACTCACGCTGATTATACTGGTGGCGGCTTTTAATATCGCCAGCACCCTGATCATGATGGTAATGAGCAAAACCCGTGACATAGCAATATTAAAGGCCATGGGCGCAACTGACCGCAGTATCCGCAAAATATTTGTATTCAAGGGGCTGGTCATCGGGGGAATCGGTACAGCGGCCGGCACCTTGCTAGGGCTTGCAGGCTGTTTTCTGCTCAAGCATTACCAGTTTGTCCAACTGCCGGGAGATGTGTATTATTTCACCACGTTGCCGGTACGGGTAGAGGTCCTGGATGTCTGTATTATAGTTGCCGCCGCCCTGATAATATGTTTTCTGGCCACCCTTTATCCGGCCAGGAAGGCTTCCAGGCTAAATCCGGTGGAGGCGCTGCGGTATGGATAATGCATTTTCTGAAAAGCAGGCAGGTCTGCCAGGAGACGGATCGGGGGCAGGTGGTGAGCCCCTGCTCCGGGCGGCCGGTGTCTCAAGGTGGTTTCCGGATAAGGGCGGGACCATAGAGGTGTTAAAAGATCTTTACATGGAGCTTGAGCCGGGTGAAACAGTGGCTGTGGTAGGCGAATCCGGCGTGGGCAAGTCCACGCTTCTCCACATCCTGGGCACCCTTGACCAGCCCGACAGCGGTAAAGTGTTTTACAGGGGGACCAATGTTTTTGAAATGAGCAATACCAGGATCGCTGCATTTAGAAACGCCACCATCGGGTTTGTATTTCAGTTCCACTACTTGCTGGTCGGATTTACCGGCCTTGAAAACGTTATGATGCCCGGCCTGATTTCAGGCATGAAGAAAAGGGATATACGTAGGGATGCCGAGGCCATACTGGTCCGCGTCGGCTTAAAAGATCGCCTGGCCCACCGGGTCAGCGATCTTTCCGGAGGTGAGCAGCAGAGGGTGGCACTTGCCAGGGCCCTGGTGTTAAAACCCGATATCCTGATGGCTGACGAGCCCACGGGGAACCTGGACCAGAAAAACAGCGAGCAGGTGCACGAGTTTCTGGTTGAATTAAACCGCGAGATGGGTATGGCTATGGTGGCTGTAACACATAATCTTAAACTTGCAGATATGATGCAGCGGAAAATGAGTATCGTGGAAGGCAGGCTCAAACAGATTGAATAAGCGGAAACAGGCGAGGTAAAAGCAATGCGTATTGTAATATGGACTTTGGCGGCAGCCGGCCTTTTTTTTGTTCTGCATGCAGCAGCCGGGGCTGAGACATATGTAGAAGATGTAAGGATACAGGGAAACGAGCGCATTGAAAGCGATGCCATTCTGCGGGTGATAAAAACCGGAGAAGGCGAGCTATATGACGAGGACAGGCTTTCGGCTGATCTTGAAGCCATATACAACATGGGATACTTTGATGATGTAAGAGTGGAGACAAAAAAGACGGAAGAAGGAAATATCGTTATCTTCACAGTCGAGGAAAAGCCCACTCTTCGCAGCATCGAGATAGAAGGAAACCAGATCCTGGAAGATGAACAGATAAAAGAGGTTATAGACATTTCTTCCGGGTCTATTTTAAATATTGCCCGAATCAAGAGCAATCTCAGGGCTATAGAGAACTTATACGAGGAGAAGAATTATCATAACGCCAGTGCTGATTACGAGATCGAAGAGCTTGATCATAACCGGGCCGACCTTAAGTTTGTAATAAAGGAAGGAAAGAAGGTTTTAATCAGGCAAATCCGGATAGAAGGCAATAAGGACTATTCGGACAAAGAGTTAAGAGGCCTGATGAAAACCTCTGAAAAATGGTTTTTATCCTGGCTTACCTCCGCGGGCGACCTTAACATGCAGAAGCTTGAGCAGGATGTGCAGACTCTTGAAAATCATTACCAGAATAACGGTTATTTTGAGGCACGTGTTGCAGAACCACAGATCAGATACGAAAAGGACGGTATTTATATAACCATAAAGATCCATGAAGGACCGCGCTTTAAGATGGGAAGCGTCAGTTTCAAGGGCGATCTGCTTGTTTCCGCCGACAAGCTGAAGGAAAAGATTTCCATTGATCAGCAGAAATATTACAGCCGGAATGTGGTTAGAAACGATATTATCGCCTTAAACGATATATATGCGGATAAAGGCTATGCGAGGGCTGATATCAGGCCTGAAATAAATAAGCGCACTGATGAAAATGTAATTGATATCGTGTTTCACCTGAAAAAAAATAAACCGGTTTATTTTGAAAAGATCATTATAGAAGGCAATACCAAGACAAGAGACAAGGTGATAAGGCGCGAGCTCCAGGTCTATGAGCAGGGAAAATACAGCTCCTCCCGGCTGAAACGTTCTGTGCGAAATATACACAGGCTTGATTACTTTGAAGATGTCAATATTTCTCCC
>JAGXLE010000077.1 GCA_018334855.1 Desulfobacterales bacterium
ACAATGGCGTATGAATAATTCTGGAGCTTTTCCTGCAGCTCTTCGAAAATGGTCAGCATGGGGGCAGTGCAGTAGGAATCTCCGGTATGAATGCCCATGGCGTCAACATTTTCAATAAAGCAGACCGTGACCATCTGGTTTTTGGAGTCCCTGACCACTTCAAGCTCCAGCTCCTCCCATCCCAGGACCGATTCCTCCACCAGGATCTGATTGATATAGCTGGCTGCCAACCCGCGGGAAGCGATCGTTCTCAGCTCCTCAATGTTATAGACCATGCCGCCGCCGGTTCCTCCCATTGTATATGCCGGGCGGATCACTACCGGATAGCCCAGCTCTGCGGCCACGGATTCCGCGTCCTCAACGCTTTCAACCGCCCTGCTCTGCGGCATCTCAATTCCCAGACGGTCCATGGTTTCCTTAAACGCGGTGCGATCCTCCCCCCGCTTTATGGCTTCCACGTTGACCCCTATCACCTTTACACCGAAACGATCCAGCACGCCCGAAACCGCCAGCTCGGATGAAAGGTTAAGGGCGGATTGGCCTCCCAGATTGGGTAAAAGAGCATCAGGCCGTTCCTTTTCAATAATGCGTGTCAGGTTCTCCGGATTCAGGGGTTCGATATAGGTCACGTCCGCCATTTCCGGATCTGTCATGATGGTTGCCGGATTGGAGTTGACAAGCACTATTTCATATCCCAGCGAGCGCAGGGCCTTGCACGCCTGTGTGCCGGAATAGTCAAATTCGCAGGCCTGACCTATTATAATGGGGCCGGAGCCGATTATCATGACTTTGCTGATGTCTTTCCGCTTGGGCATATTCACTCCTTGATCTGCAATTCGTTGATTTTTATATTAAATTTGATTTTAATCGTACGTGAAATTCCGCAGGGATGGAAGCGCAACGCAGATATTGGCCTTCTAAGGAATTCTTTTTTTGCGCTCTCGCGAAACTGCACTTCGTTGCCCTGACGGCGGTGCGGAAAAGCGGGTTTCCGAGCGGAAATTGAGGCTCGAAGAGACTCCTGGAGCGAGGAAACTCCTTTTTCGCGCCGCCGATCAGCCAAGGTGCTTCCGATTTCCTTTCTGCAAAAATACCGCCGCGGCGGTGTAAATTGCTTTTTACGAAGCCGTCAGTAATAACTGCTGCCGTCCCAGCAGTGGGTACAAAGCTTTTCCTTCGGCATGCCTATGGCAGCCACCATGTCCTCTAACCGCTGGTATTCAAGGCTTGTCAGCCCCAGTTTTTCGCGGATTTTCTCCACCATATCCTCTGTCTTTTGCGCATCCGGATCGGCATATCCCCGGATTATATCATCCTGTTCCCTGCCCTCAAGATCATAGATGGCCTTTCTTCCCGCCAGGTCCAGAGTGGAGCGGGAAGCGGAAAAATTGAGAAACAGGCAGGGATAGACCAATGCAGGACAAGCAATCCGCATGTGAACCTCACGGGCGCCCGAATCATAAAGGATCCTGACGTTATCCTTTAGCTGTGTTCCGCGTACAATGGAGTCCTCGCAGAACATCAGGCGTTTGCCATCGATTAGCGCCGGAACCGGTATGAGCTTCATTCGCGCAACAAGATCCCGGTCCTTCTGGTTCTGGGGCATGAAGCTGCGCGGCCAGGTGGGGGTGTATTTTACAAAGGGGCGCATGTAGGGAATATTCTTTTCATTGGCATAACCGATGGCATGGCCTATGCCGGAATCCGGAATACCGGCCACAATATCGACCGGTGTATCATCGGTCATAGCCAGGGCCTTTCCGCACCTGTAGCGCACCCCCTCAACTGATATCGCCTCGTAGCTGGATGCAGGATACCCGTAATACACCCACAAAAAGGAACAGATCTGCATCTGATCGCCCGGGGGATTCACGGTCTCATAGCCCTCGGCGGTGATCAGGACTATCTCGCCGGGCCCCAGGTAATGAACAGCCTCGTAGCCGAGATTGAAAAACGCGGTAGTCTCAAATGTCACTGCATAACCGCCCTCTTTTTTACCCAGCACAAGCGGGGTTCGGCCAAGCCGGTCGCGGGCGGCGTATATACCCTTTTCAGTTAAAAGCAGCATGGTGCAGGAGCCCTGTACTGCCGCCTGGGCACTTTTTATGCCGTCAACAAAGCTGCTTTCCTGATTGATCAGCATGGCCGCGAGTTCAGTGGGATTGACTCTGCCTTCGCCGACTTCCGAGAAGTGAATGCCCCGCTTAAAGGCATCGCGGGCCAGATCGTCCAGATTGTTGATTTTTGCCACAGTGGCAATTCCGAAATTTCCCAGGTGTGAGCCGATTATCAAAGGCTGGGAGTCAGTGTCGCTTATCACCCCGATGCCCCTGCTGCCCTCAAGATTCGGCAGCTCTGATTCAAATTTTGTTCTGAAATAACTGTTTTCAATGTTCTTGATAGCCTTGGCCATACCCTTGCTGTTTTTCACTGCCATCCCGCCTCTTTTGGTTCCAAGGTGGGAATGATAGTCTGTACCGTAAAACAGATCCATGGTGCAGTCCGATTTCATGACGCATCCGAACAGTCCGCCCATATATGCACATTCCTCCGTAAGCCTTAAATGGTTTAGTCACGTCTGAAACTCATAAATGAGACTTTAAATTTTCCGGCCCTTTTTATTTACGAATCCTTTAGCGAAATGGCAAGACCTTATCCAAAAAAATCTGTACCATCGCTATTGTGCCCGCAATTCCGGCAGGTACACTTCAGACTTGTTGATATATTTTTGATTTGAATATACTTTCCTTTTGAATTATATTGATTTTGAAATACGTTATTATACATAAAAAATCACAGGACCCGATAAAAGACAATATCGTAAAAAATCAATTTTGGGATATCCCGCAAACAATAACGAACCCCCCTGCAACTTTCAACTTGTAACTTGCAACTACAAAGGAGGGATCTGCAATGGCACTTTTCCTGGTCCAACACGGAAAAAACCTTTCAAAGGACATCGATCCTGACCAGAGCCTTTCCGAGCAGGGAGTAAAAGATGTCGGGCACATTGGGGATACCGCAGCAGGATATAATATACTGGTAGGCCGGATACGCCACAGCGGAAAGAAAAGAGCCCGGCAGACCGCGGAAATTTTTGCTGAAAAGCTCAGGGTTACAGATGTCGGCGAGGCAGAAGGCTTAAAAGCCCTGGATGATCCTGCAGAATTTGCAAAAAATATCAACCCCGGTGAAAACCTTATGCTCGTTGGCCACCTCCCTTTCATGGAAAGGATGGCTTCATTTCTTACAACCGGTTCAACAGACTACACTGTATTCAAATTCCAGAACGGAGGCATAGTGTGCCTTGACAAGCTTCCGGATTCCGAATACTGGGCTGTTATGTGGGCTCTGATGCCAAATATCGGCTAATTGCAGACCTCCTGCAAATCACTTTTATCAGTGCCCGCCGCCGTGTTTGGTTAAAAAATATTGATTTCATGAACAAAATTTGGCATATTTTTTAGCTTAAAAAAAAATAGAACCCGGGTCCGCAAAGACCCGGGCTTTCAATGTCCCCGGGACGACAGTCTGCGGCCGGACTTGATCAATTAATTGTTGTCATTGCTGTGAAAGGTTAAAAGTTCATGGACCCGGAGATGTTGCGCAAAAAGCTGCCTGCCGAGGCGGATCTGGAACAGGCTTTGGCTGTTATCACGAGAACCCAGAAAGAAAACGGCGAAATTCCATGGTTTGAAGGCGGCAAAACAGACCCCTGGGATCACGTGGAAGCGGCTATGGGCCTTGCCATAGGCGGGTTCACACGCCATGCCCGGCTGGCCTATAAATGGCTTGCAGACAGGCAGCTTTCAGACGGCAGCTGGTATGCCGCATATATGGACGGCGAACCGCTGGACACGACCCGTGACACAAACGTAAGCACATACATCGCTGTCGGGGTATACCACTATTACCTGGTCACTGGCGACGATGCCTTTTTGAGTCAGATGTGGAACACGGTTTCCCGCGCAATCGATTTTGCCCTCAGCCTGCAGGCCGGAACCGGTGAAATATACTGGGCAAAAAGTCCGGAACTTGCCGTGGATCCCATGGCCCTGCTGACCGGATCGAGCTCGATCTTTATGAGCATCAAATGCGGGCTGGCCATTGCTGCACGCCTGGGCATAAAGCGCGATGACTGGAAGATTTCGGCCCTGAAACTGCAAAAGGCCATCGGCAGCGGCTATCACCTGTTTAACATTGCCAAGTCCCATTACTCTATGGACTGGTTCTATCCGGTGCTATGCGGCGCTTTTACCATGGAGGCGGCCCGCAAGAGGCTTGACCAGTACTGGAAAAAATTTGTTGTTGAAGGAATGGGCGTGCTCTGCGTTTCCAACCGCCCGTGGATCACCATTGCAGAAACCTGCGAACTCGTCCTGGCCCTGGCGGCAGCGGGCAATCACAAAATCGCAGAAATTGTCTTTAACTGGATGCACGAAAGGCGATTCGAAGACGGATCTTACTGGTGCGGGTTCACTTATCCCGACATGGTGATATGGCCCGAAGAAAAAATCACGTGGACCAACGGGGTCCTTTTGATGGCCGCAGACGCCCTCTACAATCTCAGTCCGGCAGGCGGCCGCCTGTTTGACCACAAATTCTGGCACGAATCCGGTGTGCTGGAGTAAATTTCCAATCCCGACGGATTTTTCCATTGAGAAGAGATCACCGGCCTTATTTTATAAAGCGCTCCTACATAAGATTCCAGCATCTCTATACAAGATATTTTATAAAACCTCAGCTCGACTCGCTGGGCAGGGGCTTTATGTTTATCCGTCCCTGGTATATCAAAATCTTCGGCAAACGTATTACAATAGGAGATTATGCCAACATCCTGGCAGAATCGGATAACAAGGTAAGGCTGACCGTGTGGCCGGAAAAAAAAGACATGGGCAGGATTTCCATAGGAGACTACTGCCTGATCTGCCCCGGGGTAAGGATCAGCTCAGCAGCAGAGATAGCAATAAAAGACAGCTGCATGATAGCCAGCAACGCGTTTATTACGGACACTGACTGGCACGGCACCTATGACCGGATCAAAAGCCTCGGAAACCCCGAACCGGTATACTTGCTGGAAAATGCCTGGATAGGCGACGGAGCCACGGTATGCAAGGGCGTGACCATCGGGGAAAACAGTATAATCGGCGCAGGCTCGGTGGTGGTAAAAGACGTTCCGGCAAACGTGATTGCCGCGGGCAACCCCGCCCGGGTCATGCGCGAGCTTGATACCGGCGAACCGATGATAAAGCGTTCCTCGTGGTTTGCAGAACCAGACCGCCTGGACCGGGAACTACAGAACGCCGACAGGCAGATCCTGTCCGGCAATACAGTGATGCACTGGCTTAAAACCCTGGTGGTCCCCGGAAAAAGTGATTGAAATTCCATCTGATATCATGCACACCCTTGAAGACAGCCGCATTATAATTATTTTAAGGAAATAAAAAGGCATAAGGATTTATGGCAGAGGAAAAAGACATAGTTCTGATTTATTACGAGGATCAGCCGCTGATATTCGCACGGGTTGAAGAAATCGGGCCGGATGTCAAAAAAGACTGGTACCAAATCAGGCTTATGCTTCTTCAACTGCCGGTGCGGACCGTGACCTGGATTTTAAAGGACGACTACATCAACGGCGCCGAGTTCACAATGGGAGGTCATCGGATGCGGCTGGAAAAAGTGGAGCCTCCGGAACATGATCAGGGCCAGCCAGATGAAGAAGGACAGCAGGAGGAAACCGGCACGGATAAAACAGATAAACCCGAAAAAGACGAATCGCAGGACAGCACCGTGATTTCCCTGAAAAACCGCAAGCCCCGGCAGACCTGAATCCGCAACTGCCGGTTTCTCCTATGAAGACCCGAATCGTCATATCAGCTTCAAGGCGCACCGATATACCGGCCTTTTATATGGACTGGTTCATGGCCGGAATTGAAAGGGGGTTTTTTACGGTCAAAAATCCGTTTAACCGGACTTCCTACACTGTTTCCGCCGCCGTGCAGGACGTGCACACCATCGTATTCTGGTCCAAGGATTTCGGCCGTTTTACAGACAAAGACTTCGGCAGAATTCTGCAGAAAAAAGGATACAACCTGTTTTTTAATTTCACCTTAAATTCAGACTCTGATCTGCTTGAACCAAACATTCGCCCGGTGGAGCACCGCATTGACCAGGCAGGGGAGCTGTGCCGCCGGTTCGGTTCGGAAACACTGCAGTGGCGGTTTGACCCGATCTGTTTTTACAGGACAAACGGAAAAACCGAAAATAACCTGGACGATTTTGAATATATTGCACAAAATCTTGCAAAAATGGGGGTTGGCTGGTGCGTGACCAGCTTTGCAGATATTTATACAAAAATGCGCAGGCGCACGGCCGCAGACAAAAACTTTGAATGGATCGACCCGCCGATGGAGAAAAAAATCCGGGTGATCACCCGAATGCAGCAGGTGCTTGAAAAACTCGGCATGAACCTGTATACATGCTGCGAAAAACAGGTGATCGAGGCGCTCCCCCCGGATTCCGGAATAGAGCCGAGTGCATGCATACCCAACAGGTACCTGGCCGAACTCTTCGGCGGCGGGCTTTCTTTTCAAAGAGATTCCGGCCAGCGCAAAGAAATGGGATGCGGGTGCATGACCTCAAAAGACATAGGCGGGTATGCCGATCAGCCCTGCTTTCATAACTGCCTGTATTGCTATGCAAACCCGAAGGCAAAAACAGTAAATGAGAACCATGAACCATAGCTTTCACATCGGATCGGCCAGGATTGAACATCCTACCGTGATGGCCCCAATGGCCGGCATCACCGATACTGCTTTCAGGAAAATGATCAGGCGGCGCGGCTGCGGACTGGTATGCTCGGAAATGATAAGTGCAAACGGGCTTTGCCACGGCTCTGAAAAAACCGTTCAGATGATGGCGCACGCCGGTTCAGAAAAGCCTTTCAGCCTC
>JAGXLE010000078.1 GCA_018334855.1 Desulfobacterales bacterium
AAACAGCAGGACGGCGTCTTTTTTAAATGCCGGCCTTGATTGACGGTTTCGTAAAAAGCTGTTTATCCCGCCAGGGCGGTATTTTTGCAGAAAGGAAATCGGAAAGCACCTTGGCTGATCGGCGGCGCGAAAAAGGAGTTTCCTCGCTCCAGGAGTCTCTTCGAGCCTCAATTTCCGCTCGGAAACCCGCTTTTCCGCACCGCCGTCAGGGCAACGAAGTGCAATTTCGCAAGAGCGCAAAAAAAGGATTTCCCCGGATGTGTTCCCTCGGGCCGCAGTCCGGGACCGGGCTATAACAGCAACTTTTTCTGAAGTTACTTAGTGTCCGTCCAGAAATCAGATAATTTGTTCAAGTTCAAGGAAGGCGAAAATTTTAACCGCAGGAATACTTAAAGTATTTTGAGGATTAAAATTTGAGCCTGACGCAGAAATTGGGCAAATTAGCCATTTCTGGATGGGCACTACTTAGAGGACTTATAGAGAGGTTTAAATATTTATCCATGATCGCATACCTGGAAGGCTCTCTGTTAAAAAAGGAATCTGACCGGATCCTGCTGCTTGTCAGCCAGGTGGGCTACGAGGTGCTGGTTCCGGCTTTTGTCATGGAAACCATTGAGGCCAGGGCCCTGGGTGAAAACCTGGCGCTCTACATTTATTACCATCAAACCGAACACCAGCCGAAACCGGTACTTATAGGATTTAACCTGGAGGCGGAGCGGGAATTTTTTCAGCTCTTTATAAGCGTGGAGGCCATAGGCCCCTTAAAGGCGGTCAAGGCATTAAACATGCCGGTAAAGGAAATAGCCCGGGCCATAGAGTCCAGGGACGCCGGGCCGCTTAAGCGGTTAAACGGCATAGGGGAAAGAACTGCCCACAAGATTATAGCCACCCTGGAAGGCAAGATGGGCAAGTTCGCCCTTATCAGGGATCTTCCGGAAAAAGCGCCCGGGCCGGCCCCTGATCTTTCCGAGCAGGTGGTTGAAGTCCTGGTTGACCAGCTCGGGCACCGGCCGGCCGAGGCCAGAGAAATGGTCTCAGATGCAATGGCCCGAAAACCCGATATCTCCACCCCGGAGGACTTGTTTGAAGAGGTTTACAGGGGGCAGGTAAGAGATGAACAGCAACGGCTTTAAGTTCTCCTCTCCCAGGCAGGGCGTTGTTTCAGGCCAGAGCCTGCCCGAAGACAGCGGGCAGGAGATGGTCTCACTTCGCCCGGAGCGGCTTTCGGAATACATAGGCCAGCGCGAGACCATAGAGACCTTAAAAATTGCAATCGAGGCGGCCATGCTCAGGGGCGAGGCACTCGAGCATGTGCTGCTCCACGGCCCGCCCGGGCTTGGAAAAACCACGCTGGCCCATATCATAGCCAATGAAATGGGGGGTAGGCTGGTGATTACATCAGGGCCCGCCCTGGAAAAGGGCGGGGATTTGATCGGCATGCTCACCCAGCTTGAAACAGGCGATGTCTTTTTTGTAGACGAGATACACAGGCTTTCAAAGGCGGTGGAGGAACTTCTGTATCCCGCCATGGAAGACTACTGCATAGATTTTGTTTTTGACAAGGGCATTAATGCAAGAAGTCACAGGTTCCGCTTAAAGCAGTTCGTCCTGGTTGGGGCAACAACTCGGGTGGGTCTTCTTTCCTCCCCTCTTCGGGACAGATTCGGTATATTCAGAAGCCTGGATTTCTACGACCAGCCGGATCTCGAGCAGATCGTGGACCGTTCGGCCCGGCTGCTAAATCTTCAGATGGACGAGCAGGGGGCGGTAGAGCTTGCCAGGCGCTCCAGGGGAACCCCCAGGATAGTAAACCGCCTTTTAAAGCGGGTTCGCGATTACGCGCAGGTCCGCTGCGACGGGCGGATAAGCAAGTCAGCGGTAGATGATGCCTTAAAGCTCGAAGGAGTTGACTCACTGGGCCTTACCTCGCTTGACCGGCGCTATATACAAACTATCATAGATTATTACCAGGGAGGACCCGTGGGCATCGAGGCCATTGCAGCCACGCTCCAGGAGGAAACAGACACCCTGGTAGACGTTGTTGAGCCCTACCTTTTAAAGATCGGCCTGCTTGTGCGTACTTCTTCGGGCAGGAAAGCTTCTGCGGATGCGTTTTCCCACCTGGGATACCAGGTCGACCAGGCGTAAAAAGGCAATTTACACCACCGCGGCGGTATTTTTGCAGAAAAGAAATCGGTAAGCACCTTGGCTGATCGGCGGCGCGAAAAAGGAATTTCCTCGCTCCAGGAGCCTCTTTGCGCCTCAATTTCCGCTCGGAAACCCGCTTTTCCGCACCGCCGTCAGGGCAGCGAAGTGCAGTTTCGTGAGAGCGCAAAAAAAGGATTTCCCGGAAGGAATTTTCCGTATGCCGGTTATTTCTCTTCTCACCGACTTCGGGCTTTCAGATTCGTATGCAGGAATAATGAAGGGCGTGATCGCATCTTTATGCCCGGATGCCCGCGTCATTGACATAACCCACCAGGTGGCCCCGGGTGACATTTACGGTGCTGCCTATGCGCTGTCATCGGCCTGTCCCTATTTTCCGAAAGATACGATTCATGTGACAGTGGTTGATCCAGGGGTGGGCAGCGGGCGCAGAATAATTGCAGTCAGGACCGGGGCAGGTATATTTCTGGCACCGGACAACGGTGTGCTGAGCATGGTTGCGGACAAATATCGGGTTTCTGCTGCATACAGCGTGGAAAACCGGGATATTTTTATACATCCGGTAAGCAAAACTTTTCACGGAAGAGACATCTTTGCCCCTGTGGCAGCATACCTGGCATGCAAAATGGACATGGCCGAACTGGGGCCCGCAGTATCGGAAAAATCCCTGGTGCGACTGGATTACGCCCAGCGGCCGGAGCTTGATGAAAAGGGCAGGCTTTGCGGCTCTGTGATTGCGGTGGACCGTTTCGGAAACCTTATTACAAATATAGGCCGTGAAGATATCGAGGAGGCTTTCGGAGCGGGGCGGGCTGACGGGCAGGAGGATATCTGCATCAATGCAGGAGATAGGATTATCCGCGGGATCAGCGAGTCTTACAGTTCTGTGCCCGAAGGTGCGCTTCTTGCCATTATTGGCAGCACCGGCCGCCTGGAGATATCCGTAAACGCCGGCAATGCCGCAAGCCAGCTCAAACTCGGCCGAAAAGACCGGGTGACTGCCGCACCGTGTGACGCCATAAACGATTAAGAAATACTTCCGGCACGATCCTAATCCATGCCGCCTGCTTTAAACCGGCTTACAGCAGCGCTGAAATCAAAGTCAGCTCCCCTGAAGTTTTCAAATGTGATGTCATTGAAAGAAAGCCCATATTCGGCCTTCAGGCGCTCGAAAATCGCCAGGTAGTTTGCAAGGATGCGCTCCTGCCAGTCCAGGCCGAGGTTTTCCGCGATCTGCCGGATTGCATCGGGCCGTCCTTCTATTTCCAGGAAATCTCCGAACGGCATTTGGTCCGCACAAAGCACTGTGTCACCCAGATTGTAGGTTTCCCGCTGTTTTTCATATATCTGCTCTGCGTGAAATCCCAGGTTCTCCAGGATGGCGGTCGTGGTGTCAAAGTCGTTCACTGTGATTTCAAGCTCCCGGTGAACCTTGAAATCACGGTTTTTTTCCGGCGGCTCGCCCTTGTAGGTCAGCTCTGTGCGGTTGTCTGTTTTTCGCAGTCTTAGCAGGGCATTTTTTTTGAGCAGTGAACAATCGGGGTCTTCGAAGCGGATATTTTGCTCAAAGCTTTTATCGTTAAATTCCGCGCCGAGCTCTTTAATGCGGCTTTTTATTCTGCCCGGATCAGGCAGATAAAATTTGACTTCAATCTCCAGGGGCGCCATGGTATCTATTTTTCCCGGCTTTATTAAAAGTTGATAGCTTCGTAAAAAGCTGTTTATCCCGCCAGGGCGGTATTTTTGCCGAAAGGAAATCTTTAGGCACCCTGGCTGATCGGCGGCGCGAAAAAGGAGTTTCCTCGCTCCAGGAGCCTCTTTGCGCCTCGATTTCCGCTCGGAAACCCCCTTTTCCGCACCGCCGTCAGGGCAACAAAGTGCAATTTCGGCAGAGGCAAAAAAAGGATTTCCCTGGAAGTCCAATATTCTGCGTTACGCCTCCATCCCTGCGAATTTTTAAAAATAGATAACCCGGCGCCGGATGTCAATATATTGGTTCCGGCAGATTGACAATAATAACGGATTTCCTTATTTTAAAAATAAAGATAACAAACGGCCATTTGTTTGAGGCCCTCAAGCCGACACAGAGCCTATAAAGCCGGTGCCATGCCTCAATCTGTCGGGATAGTCCAGGACATAACGGAGCGCAAAAGGGCGGAAAAGGATCTGGAGGCCGTTGTTGAGGCTTCTTCTACCATACTCACCATTTGTTCTGGAAGACAGGACTGTATGCATAATAGGGCTGGCAAACAAAGCCGGCGGCTTTACCGGTCATGATGCTTACCTGGCCCGGGTCTTTGGAAACCTGGCGGCCATATCCCTTCGCAATTCGGGACGGCTGGAAAAACTCCGGGAACTGTCAAGATCCGATGTGCTCACAGGGTGCTTTAACAGGCGGGGCGGTGTCGGCTGTCTGGACCATGAACTATCCCGGATCGGGCGGACAGGTACTGCTCTTGCCGTTATCATGTTTGATATAGATGAGTTCAAGGCGGTCAATGATTTCTATGGCCACGATACGGGGGATCAGGTTTTACAGGAAATCGCGGAAGTTGCCACGAAAAATATGCGTGAAGCCGACATATTAATCAGGTGGGGAGGCGAAGAGTTTCTTGTTGTGGCTCCTGATACGGACATGGAAAGTGCGGCAGTACTGGCCGAAAGGCTGAGAAAAACAATCGCAGGAAATAAATTTTCCGGGCCTGGCAAAATCACCGCAAGTTTCGGCATTGCCCAATATCAGAAAGGAGATCGCCGGGACAGCCTGATAGACCGTGCAGACCGTTACATGTATCTTGCCAAGCAAAAAGGGCGCAACCGGGTGGAACCGGTCTAACGTTTTTCCCTGTTTTTTCCTTGACAGGCCTGCCGCATTTGGTTACAGATACTAAATTAAATTTTTGCTTGAAGGAGTGGACACATTGAAGAAATATACGAAGAGCGCCAAGCCGGGCGAGGTCGGTGGAAAATGGTACGTGGTTGACGCCGAGGGGATGGTGCTGGGAAGGCTTGCCACCGAGGTGGCGGCCCGCCTGCGCGGCAAGCGCAACCCCATGTTTACCCCGCATGTGGATTGCGGGGATTTCGTCATTGTCATCAATGCGGACAAGGTGCGTCTTACCGGCAGAAAGTGGAGCCAGAAAACCTACTACAGCCACAGCGGATATATCGGCGGGTTAAAATCGATTACCGCTGAAAAATTAAGAGAAAAGCGGCCCGAGGACCTGGTCAGAAAAGCGGTTCAGGGCATGCTGCCCAAAACGCCGCTGGGCCGGTCCATGAACAAGAAGCTGAAGGTTTATGCCGGAAGTGAGCACCCTCACCAGGCCCAGCAGCCGGAATCGCTTGAAATTTAACCAATCATGTATAAAGGCATTTATAAAGAATATTCGGGGGATTGATGGAACAGCAAAGCGTTTTTTATGCCACCGGCAAGCGGAAAACCGCGGTGGCAAGAACCTGGTTGAAGCCCGGGAAAGGCGAAATCATAATAAACAACAAATCGGCAGAAGAGTTTTTCGGGCTTGACGCGGCACAGCAGATGCTCATGCAGCCCTTTGAGCTCACGGATACGGTCGGTGAATTCGATGTCAAGATCAATGTGCGCGGCGGCGGTACCATGGGCCAGGCAGGCGCCATACGGCACGGCATTACCAAGGCGCTTTTCCAGTCCAATCCGGATTTTCGCCAGGCACTGAAAAAGGCCGGATTTGTCAAGCGCGACCCCAGGGCCAAGGAGCGCAAAAAGTACGGCCAGCCGGGAGCCAGGGCACGCTTTCAGTTTTCCAAGCGCTAAATTTTTCTTTCCTGCGTATACAGTTTTTTTCACAGGGAACAGGAATCCTTTCTTGTTCCCTGTTTCTGTTTGATCCCGGCGTGCTTTCATTCTTCTTGAAAACAGGCCCGTTATGCGGTATTTTCCGGGCAACATAAATTACGCCGCCAACACGGCGCCATGCCGTATGCCGTAAATTTTCCCGGAACAAGATGTTATGGAACGGCTCGATTATTTTGTAAAACGCCTGCTGCTTATTTTCCCGACCTTTATCGGCATAACCGTTCTTTGCTTTGCGCTTATTCAGTTTGTGCCCGGCGGTCCGGTGGAGCAGGCCATAATGCAGATGCGCGGCATAGGAAGCGGTGAGTCCTCGGCCGGTGAAGGCGCTTCTGTAAGCATTTCAGAGAAACAGCGAAAAGAGATTAAATCCTACTACGGGTTTGACAAGCCGATTTACGAGCGTTACTGGGACTGGCTGGTGGTCGATAAAATCGGCATGGAGATGAATTCCTACCGGTATCCCAATAAGACGGCCTGGCAGCTTATAAAGGAGCGTTTCAAGGTTTCGCTTGTTTTCGGGATAACCGGTTTTGTGCTTTCCTACCTTGTGTGCATCCCTTTGGGAATCGTAAAGGCGCTTCGGCATAACGGGGTATTTGATTTGGTCTCGAGTATAGCGGTGTTTGTGGGCTATGCCATTCCTCCCTTTGCATTCGGCATGATCCTGAAGATGCTGTTTTGCGGCACAATCGATTCATTCTGGGACATTTTTCCGATAGCAGGCTTTCATTCCGAAAACTATGCTCAACTTAGCACAACCGGCAAGATCCAGGATATCTTCATGCACATGTGCCTGCCTGTTCTGTGTTATATAGTCAGCAATTTCGCGGTACTGACCCTTTTGATGAAAAATTCCCTGATCGAGCAGATAAGCCGGGACTACGTTAGAACCGTTCTGGCAAAGGGAGGAACCTTTGCCCGGGCGGTGTGGGGC
>JAGXLE010000079.1 GCA_018334855.1 Desulfobacterales bacterium
GGGAGAGAAATTTCGTAAAAACCGTAAAGGCAAAGTCCCGGATACGCCAGTGGATAAGAAAACAGGAAAAAGAGCGCAGCCTGTCTCTGGGACGCGAATTGTGCGAAAAAGCCTTCCGCAAGCATAAACTCAACTTCTCCTCTATGGTCCACACCGAGGAAATGGAAAAGGCTGCAGAGGCATTTAACTTCAAGACTGTAGACGACCTTATTGCAAATGTGGGGCTGGGCAAAATAACCCCGCTCCAGATTATCCGCAAACTCTATCCCCAGACCCCGGAAAAGAAAGAATCCAAGTTAATCGACAGGCTCATGCGGCCGCGGGATCGGAAACGGCGGGAAAAATCCGACGGAGTGGCCGTGCACGGAATGGATGACATCCTGATTCGTTTTGCCAAGTGCTGCCAGCCGGTTCCCGGCGATCCCATTACCGGATATATAACTCAGGGTCAGGGGGTTACGGTGCACCGCAGCGGATGCGTCAATGCACTCAAGCTGAATCCGGACAGACAGATAGACGTGGAATGGAAAACAAAGGAAGACAGTCAGTTCCCGGTTTCTCTGAAAATCACCGGATATGACAGGATGGGGCTGCTTGCGGAAATCTCCACGGAAATAAGCAAGGCGGACGCCAATATTCATGACGTCAGCCTGGAAAACCGCGGGAACAATTATATCTACGGGGAATTTACCATCCTGGTAAAAGACCTGACCCACCTGGACACTGTTATAGCCAAGCTCAAAAAGATCTCCACGGTACAGGAAGTAAAAAGGGTTTAAAAACTGAAAATTACGGGGCCTTTACCACCAATCCGCTCCTTATGCAGCCGGTGCATACTGTCATTTTTTTGACACTGCCATTGTGCACTGCACGAACCCGCTGAAGATTCGGGTTGAAGCGGCGCTTGGTAACATTGTGCGCATGGCTGACATTGCTGCCCACCATGGGCTTTTTCCCGCATATATCGCAAATTTTAGACATAACCTCGCAACTCCTTTAATCAATATTGTTCAGACTTAAACCGAAACTTATGCCCTATTCCTTTTAATTTGTAAAGACCTTTTTTGACAGTCGTAAAAAGTCTGTTTTGAGATGGCAAAGTAAAAAGTTCAAGATCAAGGCGCGTTAAATCCCGAGGAATGCAGCGTACTTTATCGTACGTGAAATTCCGCAGGGATGGAAGCGCAACGCAGATATTGGGCTTTTTACGAAGCCATCTTTTTTAGTCTTCCATATCAGTAAAAGGAAGCCTGCCGGTTTCCCTGGACTCGGTGGGCCGCCGGGTAACATCTTCACCGGTCTCTTCTTCCATTTCAGCCAGGTATTTTCTGCATTGCTTAATGTGATCACCGGCTTTCCGGGAGTAGCCTTCAACCTCCGGATATTTTTTCACCACGTTTTCAAACCGCTCCAGGGCCGCCAGATAATGCTCGGATTTAAAATAAAATTGGCCCACGTAAAATTCATGGCCTGCCAGGTGCTTTTTGCACTCTTTTACCTTTGGCGCGGCTTCCTGCGAATACTTGCTTTCCGGAAAACGGGAACGGAGCCGGGTAAATTCCTGCAGCGCATTTTGAGTCGGCACCTGGGTGCGGTCTATGCTTCTCATCCGCTTGAAATGGCACATACCCATCTGATATATAACATACGGGATGCTGGGATCGCCGGGATGCAGACGTTCATAGTGTTCATATGCCGCCAGAGCCTGCTCATATTCGCCGAGGCGATAGTGGGAATCGGCAATCCTTAGCTCTGCGGTCTTGATATGAGGGCTGTACGGATACCAGTCCCTGAGGCGTTCATAAGTCTTTATCGCCTTTGAATACTTCTCGTTTTGAAATTGAGCATCCCCCATTTCCACAAGCTCCGGGGCGGTCTTTTCCTGTTTTTTCCCGAACCATCCCGCGCACCCGGAAATCCCCAATATCAGGGCAGCGCACAACAGAGCAATGCTGATCCTCTTGATGTTTCCCATATCCGCTCCAGATTATAATTTATTATTTGGACTCGATGTAATTGGCCGCTTCCGTGGCTGCTATAGCCCCGTCGCCCACGGC
Source organism: Desulfobacterales bacterium (assembly GCA_018334855.1). Lineage (GTDB taxonomy): Bacteria > Desulfobacterota > Desulfobacteria > Desulfobacterales > Desulfosalsimonadaceae > Desulfosalsimonas. The sequence goes on from JAGXLE010000079.1 coordinate 2,058, forward strand.
AGTGACCACCTGCCGAAGCGGCGTGTCGCGGACATCGCCCACGGCATAAACACCGGGCTCGGAAGTCTGCATTCGCTTATCAGCCTTGATAAATCCGTTTTCATCCAGATCCACGATTCCATTCAGAAAGGCGGTGTTCGGGGTCACCCCGACCCAGATAAAGCATCCGGATACTGCCAGATCGGTCTGCTCGCCGGTTTTTACATTTTCAACCGACACAGCTTCAACGCCAGCGTCTCCCCCCTTGATGGCCGTAGGCCGGGAGTCCCACAAAATCTCTATTTTATCATTTTCAAAGGCGCGCTCCTGCAGTATGCGTGTTGCCCGCAACTGATCGCGCCGGTGAATCAGGTAGACTTTTCTGACAAACCTTGTAAGAAACAGACTTTCCTGCACCGCTGTATCTCCGCCACCCACTGCGGCAACAACGGCATCCTTGAAAAAAGGGGCATCACATGTGGCACACGTGGAAATCCCCTGGCCGTAATACCGATTTTCACCTGGGATGCCGAGTTTTCGCGGAGATGCGCCGGTAGCTATTATCACGGCTCTGGCTGAAACCTGATTTCCGGCAAGCTGCACAGTTTTAACAGGGCCTGACAAATCCAGACCGGTAACCTCTTCCGTAATGATCTCTGCCTCAAAGCGCTGCGCCTGTTCGCTTATTTTCATCATCAGCTCCGCACCGCTTATTCCTTCGGCAAAGCCCGGGTAATTTTCAATCAGGTCAGTTACCAGTATCTGCCCGCCCGGAGCCGCCTCTTCGAGCACCGCTACTGAAAGCCGGGCCCGCGCAGCATATATGGCCGCGCTTAGCCCGGCCGGACCGGCGCCTATAATAACCAGGTCGTATTCTGTGTTTTTCATCTGACCCCGCTACAGGCTGTTGTTGATTGCTTCCTCGAGCTTGGCTTTCTGGACCATGCCCACAATCTGTTCAGTTTTTTCGCCGTTTTTGAACAGCATCAGGGTCGGAATCGCCCGAATACCGTAATTGCTGGGAGTAGCAGGATTATCATCCACATTGCACTTTACCACCTTGACCTTGCCGGCGTAATTTTTGCTGATTTCTTCCACTACGGGTGCAATCGCCTTGCAGGGTCCGCACCACGGTGCCCAGAAATCCACCAGTACCACCTCGTCGGCTTTCAGGACTTCCTGGTCAAAAGTTTCGTCGCTGATTTCCTTGATTCCTTCAGCCATTTTTCTTCCTTCCTCAATAGTTTAGCTTTTGCCGGTCCCTGCTGCAATTTCGGATGCAAATGGCGGGACACGCATTGATTGCCGTTAATGCTGTAGCGTTATCATGTACTACAGCGCTGTCATTTATGTCAAGATAACCATTAGGAACGCGCTTGACAAATTATACAAAATCATTTCCCATTATTTTACCGGGCACTGCAAAAAAACAGGCGCCGGGAAATCTTCATCGTTTCTATTGACTCAAGATAGATTATTAATTATAATTTTATGTTTATACAGTTTTGAATAACCACTTGCAGGACTGTAAAATTTTTACCATCAGGGATAATATCATGGTTGAACTTGACTTTGAAAAGGGCGGGGGGCTTTTGCCGGCGATCGTGCAGGATTTTGAAACCGGCGAAGTGCTCATGCTGGCCTACATGAACCGGGCGGCGTGGGAAAACACCCTGAATACCAATAAGGCCACATTCTACAGCCGCTCCAGGGACAAGCTGTGGGTAAAGGGCGAGACTTCAGGCCATATTCAGAAGGTCAGGGAAGTGCGTTTTGACTGCGACAGCGACACCATCCTGCTCAAGGTGGATCAACTCGGAGGGGCGGCCTGCCATAAAGGATATAAATCCTGCTTTTTCAGGAAAGTCGAAGACGGCCGGCCGGTAGTTGCAGAAGAAAAAGTTTTCGATCCGGAAGAGGTGTATAAAAAATGACTGAAAAACTCAAGCTCGGCATCCCCAAAGGAAGCCTGCAGAAATCCACGATTGAACTTTTCCGGCGCTCCGGATGGAAAATCAACGTCAACGGCAGAAGCTATTTCCCGGAAATCAACGATGCCTCCATGGACTGCACCCTGTGCCGCGCCCAGGAAATGTCTGTTTACGTGGAAAACGGCACTCTTGACACCGGACTTACCGGCAAAGACTGGATCGCTGAAAACAACTCGGATATCCACGTTGTCAGCGACCTGGTATATTCCAAGGTCAGCGCCCGGCCTGCGCGCTGGGTGGTGGCAGTGGCAAACGACTCTCCTGCCGAAAAAATAGAAGATCTTGAAGGCAAAAAGATCGCCACGGAACTGGTCGGTTATACCCGGCGCTATTTTGCGGAAAAAGGCATTAATGTCAGCATCGACTATTCCTGGGGCGCTACAGAGGCCAAGGTGGTATCCGGGCTGGCAGACGCCATAGTGGAAATAACGGAAACTGAAAGCACCATCCGGGCCCACGGCCTGCGGGTAATCCACGAGATGATGCAGACAAACACCCAGTTGATCGCAAATCACAATGCATGGCAAAACCCGGAAAAGCGCAAGAAAATAGAGCAGCTTTCCCTGCTTTTAAAAGGCGCCCTGGTGGCGGAAAAAATGGTGGGGCTTAAAATGAACGTTGCAGAAGAAGGGCTTGACAAGGTCGTATCCCTGCTGCCCAGCCTGACCGCCCCGACGATTGCACGCCTTTACCAGAGCAACTGGTATTCGGTGGAATCGGTGGTAAGCTCTGACACGGTGCGCGACCTTATCCCGGTACTGATGGAAAACGGCGCTGAGGGAATTATCGAATACCCCTTGAATAAAGTCATATAAAATCTGACAGGATCGCAAAAAGTCAATTCCGGGTCATAACACTGTTTTGAAAATCACTTCGGCCACATTTGATAAAAGCGCCGTCAGGGCTGACCAGTATCCGGAAGCCTCGCTTCCTGAAATCGCATTTGCCGGCAGGTCCAATGTGGGCAAATCGAGCCTTATCAATGCCCTGTTAAACCGCAGACACCTTGTAAAAACAAGCTCTACTCCCGGCAAAACCCGCTTGATCAACTTCTTTGTCATAAACAATCAATTTTCTTTCGTGGACCTGCCCGGGTACGGTTATGCCAAGGTCCCGGCCTCTGAAAGGCAAAAATGGGGAAAAATGATAGAGACCTACCTGAGCACGCGGCTCACACTTAAAGGCGTGGTTCTTCTCCAGGACATACGAAGAATGCCCGGAGAAGAAGAAAGCCAGCTGCTTGATTACCTGGGACACTTCAGGATTCCGGCTGTCATCGTTTTAACGAAGGCTGATAAATTCTCCGGAAACAAACAAAAAAACCAGGCCGGAAAGATCCGGCAGGCCCTGGAGCTGGAAGAAGATGAAACCGTATGTTTCTCTGCAAAAACCCGGCAGGGCGCAGACACCCTGTGGGACATGATAGACGGCCTGCTGGAAATAAACCGCTCGGATGCAGAAATAAAATGACAGACCACAACGACAGCGAAGAAACCCCTTTTCGATCCGGATTTGCAGCTATTGCCGGGGCGCCCAACGCGGGCAAGTCCACTCTGCTAAACTGCATGATAGGCGAAAAAATCTCGATTACCTCGGCCAAGCCCCAGACCACGCGCAACCGTATTGCCGGCATTGCGCACGGCCCGGGTTATCAAATCGTTTTTCTAGACATTCCGGGAGTGCACAAAAGCGATAAAATTTTTAACCAGAAGATCGTCGATGTCGCCATGTCGGCCATTGACGAGGCGGAACTGGTCCTTGTGATTGCAGATGCAGCCCGTCCCGATCCCGCATCCGAATCGCTGATCATGGAAAAATTGAACAGCAGAACCGGCTCCCCGGCGGTGCTGGCTTTAAACAAGATAGATCTTGTGGAAAAGCCCAAACTGCTTAAACAGATTGACAGATGGTCAAAAACATATGCTTTTGCCGAAATTGTTCCGGTTTCGGCAAAACACGGCACCCAGGTTCCGGAGCTGTTGACAGCCATGGCCGGACTGATGCCCGAAGGTCCGCCGTATTATCCCGAAGACGAGATCACCGATGTGCCCGAGCGTTTCATCGTCTCTGAAATGATCCGGGAAAAGGTCTTTGAAAGCACCGGCCAGGAAATTCCTTATTCAACCGCGGTAACCATTGAGGACTTCTCCGAAAACGAAGACAGCGGGGTGGTGAGCATCCACGCGGCCATACACGTGGAGAGAAACTCCCAGAAAGGCATAATCATCGGCAGGCACGGACAGATGCTTAAAAATATCGGCACAGCCGCCCGCCGCGATATTGAAAATTTACTTGCCACCCGGGTTTTTCTGCAGCTCTTTGTCCGGGTGGAAAAAAACTGGAGCAAAAATCCAAAGGCGATCCGGAAGCTCGGATACTGATGATTCTTTCATTTCATCCCTGCTATACCGCCGATAAAAACCTGCTTTGCGCCGGCCGCGATCCGGATGAAAACGATCTGGCCCTTATGCGCAGCGCCGATGCGGTAATTCTGCCGCAGGGCTGCAGAAAATCTCTGTTTGAGGCTGCCCGGGCGTGCTGCCCCAGGGTCTTTCCCGATTATACCGCGCGCTTTGCCTGGCCTGACAAAACAGGACAGATACGGATGTTTAAGCATTTTAATGCTCCGCATCCAAAAACCGCCGTTTTTGACAGCCTGAAAGATTACCGCAGAGTGTATTCGAATCCGGGCGAACCCGACGATTTTGACTTCCCTCTTGTATTTAAGTACAATGGAGCAGGAGAAGGATCCAGCGTATGGCGGGTAGATGATAACCGGCAAATGAAGCGCCTGCTCGATCAGGCTGCCGCCTGGGAAAAAACCGGCCAGTACGGATTTATAATTCAGCAATACATTGAAACCGGCGGGCGCTGCCTCAGGGTGGCGGTGGTGGGACAGACCCTGA
>JAGXLE010000080.1 GCA_018334855.1 Desulfobacterales bacterium
GAGGGTATATAAGCAGGGCGTCTGCCAAAGGGCTTATCACGGCCAGGCTTGAAGAGCTGGCAGAAAGGCACGGGATCTCATATAACAAGGTTTTTATCAAAAACCAGAAAACCAGGTGGGGCAGTTGTTCATCTGCGGGAAATCTCAGCCTGAACTACAAGATCGCCCTGCTTCCCGGAGAGCTCATGGATTATGTGCTTTTACACGAGCTTGTCCACATAAAATATCCCAATCACAGCAGCGATTTCTGGGAAGAGCTTGACCGGCTTGCCGGGGATGCAAGGGTTCTGGACCGGCAGTTAAATGACTATGAGGCCCTGCTGGCCAAACAGTGAGAAATTCCCATTTTAGAAAATAGGATAAATTTTTCAAAAATTTGCACAAAACGTTTGACATGCTGATTTTTAGGAATCATATAGAAATTATGATAAAGCCAAACCAGTCGTAAGATTGGGACGGAAAGTCACGGGTCTTTTCGGTATTGGTTTTTCCCCTTGATTCGGTTTTAAGATAGCCGGACTGCCACTTAATATGTGGTGGTCCGGCTTTTTGTTTTGAAACGGCATCTCTGCCCCCGGGCTGTTGACAAACTTTTAACTCCAAACCAGGGAGAGTGCAGATGAAAGAATTGAGCACAGAGAGCCAATTGACCAAGTTAAACAATTACATGAAAGGCTTTAAGGCAGTCCACTTGATCAACATCGGCCGAAAGCTCGGAATATTGGAAGCCTTGTGGGAGGCAAAAGACGGAATTTCCGCAGAAGAGTTGGCCTTCAGACTGGGGCTTCATGAACCATATTTGAAAATCTGGTGTCAGACGGCCTACTGTTTTGAAATACTTGATTGCGACGATCAGGAACGCTATAAATTTCAGCCTTATTTCGGGGAAGTTTTGGGAGATGAGTCAAGCCTTAATTATCGCGGGGGAGCAGTTAATATAGCGGTGAACGTTACAGGGCAAAGATTGATAGAGTCTCTGGATTACTATAGATCAGGGAAGATTAACGAAAGCTACCCGCAGCAACGATCAGAAATTGTAAGTGATTCAACAAGGGTTCTTAACAGACATATCGGCTTCTATTTATCTGCAATGCTTCCACAGGATGATCCGATAAGGCAGAAAATGAATAGCGGTGCCCAATTTATCGACATCGGCTGCGGATGTGGAGAACTCGTGATGCATTTGGCACAATTGTTTAAAAATAGCAGTTTTGTCGGAGTTGATCCTGTTTCCTACAGCATAGAAGCCGGCAGCAAGAAAATTCAGGAAGCGGGACTTGAGGGTCGGGTTTCTTTAGAAAAGATGGGAGGCGAGGAAATCACTTACGAGGAGGAATTCGATATAGCCAGCATGGTTGTAACTTTTCACGAGATCCCACCTGATATAAGGAGCAGCGTCCTGGACAATGCCTATAAGTCATTGAAAAAAGAAGGAAAACTGTTACTTGTTGATTTCTCTTATCCGGAAAGTTTGAATGATTTCAGAAATCCGGCATTCGAACCGGGAGTAATTGATCAGTTTGATGAAACCAGTTTAGGGATTATTCATCTCAGTGCGCGCCAACAGGATGAGATGCTTACAAAAACCGGTTTTAAGGACATTCAGCGTATATCAGTGCAGGGAATGGATATACTCAACGCCACAAAATAATCAATATTGGCATGGAAAGTGATTTCAACCCCCGGCGATTCTCCCGGGGCAGAGATCATCGGCTCCTTTTTTCCGGGGCATATGCCGTAAGGTCTGCTCATAATATCCGCTACCGAGGTTTTTTTGACAAATCTATACCGGGGATTGCTGCCTGAGTTTACCTGTTATTGAAAAGCTTCTGTTTTTGCGCTACATTGTATGTATATTTTTTGTACGAACCTGATCCTGAGCGTTTAAGCCCGGATACCGCGGGCAGGTTTAATCTGTCGATGAGGCCTCTTTTACAACAGGATCTGTATTGACTGTGGACGGCGGATGGACCGCCTACGGATACTTATAGAATTTAATCATTTATAACCAGCATTTGGGGCCTGCGTCGTTTTGAATTGATAAATGCTTGTTTTTTTTGTATACAAAATTGATATATGGCCGGAAATTATGGATTCTGCAAATGCTTTTAGCAGGACCGGGGAAACACAGTATGGCCTGAGGGCTGAAAACCAGAGGGGGGAGATCTATATGAAAGTACCGAAGATAGTCGTGCTGGCCGGGCTGTTTGCTGCTGTTTTTGCGGTTTGGCCGTTAATGGGTGCGAGCAGTGTTTCCGCTGAGCAATCCGGATCCCGGCAAGCCGAACAGAAGGTTACAGAAAACAGATCAGAAGAGGAAATAAAGGAAAAAATAGAGGAAAAGGTAGAACAGTTCAGGCGTGATGCGGATGCCTTTTTTGAACAAGGCGGCCTGGAAGACCTTGAAAAGGTTATAGAACTTTATGAAAAAATTCTTGAAGAGAATCCCGGCGATTTTGAAGCGACCTGGAAAATTGCAAGGGCCTGCCGTGGTTACGGTGACCTGGTAAAAAGAAAAAAAGTTTCCGGCTGGGAGGATCTTTGCGCCGAATACGGCAAAAAGGGGATGAAATATGCCAAAAAAGCCATTGAAATGGCCCCGGACAAGCCAAACGGCTATTATTATTACGGTTTGTGCGTTGGCACTTATTCAGACGGGGTAGGGCTTTTTACCGCGCTTCGGGAAGGCCTGAAGGACAAGACCAGAAACAGCCTGGAGAAAGCCTACGAGATTGACAAGTATTTTGAAGAAGGCGGCCCCATAGTGGCTTTGGGCCGGTTTTGGCAGGTCGTGCCCTGGCCGTATACAGATAAGGAAAAGGCCATGCAATATTACCGGGAGTTTCAGAAAACAAAGTACTTTGACACTCCCGGCGGGGTCAACGCGCACGTATACATGGCAGAAATTCTCATTGATCAGTGGGGCAGCGAGCCCGAGCAGGAGGCGCGGGAGCTTTTAAAAGAAGCAATTGAACTCACCGAGGATCCATACTGGAAAAAGCGCGCCCGCGACCTGCTGGATCAGCTTTGACAATTTTTATGCCGGGTGGGGTTTGTCTGATTAGCATGATTAGGACATTGACACCGTCAGTGCCATCATGTTACCGGATTATTCTGCTTTTGTTCAGCTTTGTCGGGTCCGGGCTTCTTTTTTTTGCGGCAGGTGCGGTCGGAACGTACAAATGCGCAGAGCACAGGGTTGTTATACTCTTTGCAGTTTAGCGGGTTATATAACGGGCATTCCGGATTGTTTTGCTTCATAAGGCTTATCACTGCCTTTTATTTGAAATTTTATTTGTTATATTCATAGCATAAATACCTGCTTTTTACAAGTTTTGATTTTTTCCTGTTTTTTCAGCTTTCCGGCAAGACAGGGAAAATACAGGAGAATATCTTTGACAATCAATTGCCGAAATGCCATATTTTTAAATTTGCCTTGAATTATAACAAGATTTTTTGCCTATATTCGTATGACTGAACAGAACCCGAAACAGGAACTGATAAACATAAGCCTGTCTCTGTCAGGCCTGCTGAGCCGGGCGCAGCAGGAGATACCTGCAGGATCGCAAGACCTGTTTTCCCAATGGCACCGCTCCTGCCTCCGCTGCCAGCAGAGGCTTGACGAGGATCTGCTTAGGATGGGGGTGGTCGGAACAATTAAATCCGGCAAGTCCACGTTTATTAATGCACTTTTTGGCGGGGATTACCTCAAGCGGGGTGCAGGGGTCATAACTTCCATAGTGACAAAGGTGCGGCGCTCCAATGAGTTAAAGGCGGTGCTGTCGTTTAAGTCATGGGACGAGATCAATAAAGAAATCGGCGACGCCCTGGGCCTTTTTGCCACCACCCGCTGGCGCTCATCTTCAGATCCGTTTGATATACGCAGGGAATCTGACAGGCAGGAGCTGGAGCATGCCCTGGAAAACCTGGAATCAAGACACCTGTTAAACCGCGATACCCGAAGTGTGAGCAGCGTGCTCCTGAGCGCTTATCTGAAGGGATATCCGAGGGTCAAAGATTTTATATCCGATCATACCGAAACCATTACCTTTTCCGGGCAACGATTCTACGAACATCACGCCTTTGCCGGCAGCGAAGATCTCGCTGTTTTTTTAAAAGACCTGCACCTGGAGATAAATTCAGGCGAGCTGTCGGGAAACATCGAGATAGCCGACTGCCAGGGAAGCGACTCGCCCAATCCGCTCCATCTTGCCATGATCCAGGATTATCTGCGCACATCTGATCTGATCATATACCTTATCAGCAGCCGTACCGGTATCAGGCAGGCGGATTTCAACTTCCTGTCAATGATCAGGCAGATAGGCGGAATGGGAAATGTCGTGTTTGTGGTTAACTGCGATTTCAACGAGCATGAAAGCCTGGAAGACCTTAAGAGGGTCAGGGACAAGATAGCAGAGGATCTCTGCCTTGTAAGCCCGTCTCCGGCAGTATACACGTTTTCTTCCCTTTACGCGCTTTTTCTGGCCAAATCCGAAAATCTGCCGGAAAAAGACAGGGCACGCCTTGCCCAATGGGAAGCCGAGACGTCGATGGCCGAATTTTCCGAAAAGGAAAAGAGCCGGTTTGAATCCGATTTCAGGTATATGATCACAGAGCAGCGCTATTGCCTTCTGCTTCGCAACCAGCTTCAGCGGCTTCGAACCACCGGCACTGATTTCCGGCGCTGGCTGGCTCTTAACCGGGAGATATTTTCATCTGATGCAGAGGGTGCCGGGGACCTGATCAAGCGTATCAGGCAGCAGCAGAAAAGGACCGAAAAAATCAGGTCCATGGTCAAAAGTACTCTCGACGGTGCGTCCCAGCATCTGAAGAAAGAAATTAAGGCGGCTGCGGACCGTTTTTTCGATATCCGGCAAGGCGAGGTGGTGCCCGGCGTTACAGACTTTATATCTGCATACAATATAACATATGATCAGTACCGTGCCGAAATTGATGAAAACGGTTTCGCAGACACACTGTTTGCGGTGTTCCAGGATTTCAAGGAACAGCTTGACCGCTATATGGCAGAAACCGTAAATCCTAAACTTTTTCGTTTCGCCAGGGAAAACGAAGCTTATATCAACGATTATTTTGAATCCATAACCCATCCCTACGAGGCAATGATCAAAGAAGCCCTCGAGCAATTCAGAGACGATGGAGAAAACCGGGAGGAAGGGGATATAAGCCTGGAGCGTGCACCTGTTTCCCTTGATACCGTTAAAAAGACATATGACATCCAAATGCCTGATGCGGCCGCAACCCTTGCCTACAGCAGCGGGATCAAGACAGAGGCGTTTATGAAGCTTGGATTCTACAGGTTTTTCTACGGCATGAAAAAACTGGCAAAACGGGGAGGAAACGATCCCCATGCCGATGTCCCGGCGCTTAAAAGCGGGGTGGCGAAAATGAAGCGGGAAACCGAGGCGACCATTGTTTTTCACTTTAAAAATTACCGGGAAAATATGAAATTTCAGTACCTTTTCCGGCTTATCGATTCCATCGCGGCTGAAATGAACGACTGGCTGGTAAACCGGTTTCAAACCTATACAACCGATCTTGCCAAAATCGATGAAATGACAAACAGAAACCAGGCTGACAAGGAAAAGGCGCTGGAAAGCATTGACGGGATACTGGCCGAAATCGGCCAATTAGACTCGCAGATGGACGCGCTGGAAATGAAGATTCAGGAGGGAAGTGTATAAGGAGAGATCTGCGGGCTTAATGGCAACCCTTGTATTGCAGGGAGGATAAAATGGCAGAAAGAGAGTCGCGAATAGTGGCCGTGGCCAATGAAAAGGGCGGGGTGGGCAAAACTGCAATGGTGATCAACCTGGGTGCGGCACTTGTAAAAAAGAAAAAGCGCGTACTTATAGTAGACATGGATCCCCAGCACAATGCAGGCAGCGGTCTTGGCATAGAAGCCGGTGAAGACGATATAAGTGTCTATGACCTGATCTCGGAGCCGGGGAAATATCGGGCCGAAGATGCGGTTTGCCGGACAAAATGGGAAGGCCTGGACCTTGTTGCTTCACATACCGATCTTTCAGGCGCCGAAGTGGAGCTTGTGGATCAGCAAGGAAGGGAAAACAGGCTCAAAAGCGCGATTGAAAATCTGTTTGATTTATACGATGCGGTTTTGATGGATAGCCCGCCGAGCCTTTCCCTGCTGACCATAAACGTTTTTGCGGCCTGCCGTGAGGTATTGGTCCCCTGCCAGACTCAGCCATACGCCTTCAGGGCCCTGGAGGACCTGTTTGATACTGTTGACGCCGTCAGAAAGGATATAAATTCCGAACTCAGACTTTCGGGCCTGGTTCCCACTTTTTATGAAACCAGAACACGGGTGAGCCGAATGATTTTAGAGCGTATGCAGGCTGATGAGCGCTACAGGGATTATCTGTATAACACCGTGATCCGGAGCAATACCACCATTGCCGCAAGCAGCGAGGCGGGAAAACCCGTAGTCTTCTACAGGAGCACAAGCAACGGGGCCCGCGATTTTACCGCTTTGGCAGAGGAGTTTATCCGGAGGGCTCCGTCCTGATCGTGTTTATGGCTTTTCTAAACACCTCGTCACAGGTCTCAAACGAAAAACCGCGGCGACTGAGATAATCATATATCTTTTTTTTCAGTTCCAATTGTCCGAGCCCGGCCCAGCGCTCCAGTTTGGGAGAAACCGCCTTCCATGCATGCTCAGTTTCCTGGTAGCCATCAAGCATCCTGTCAATGACGTTTTCTGAAACGCCTTTTTGTTTCAATTCATGGCGCAGGGCGAATTCGCCGCGGGGACGGTGGCGTTTTCTGCTTTCTATCCAGGAGCGGGCAAATTGCTCGTCATCAATGTAGCTGTAATTTTCCAGCTTTTTGACGGCTTTTTCGATGCCGGGCGGTTTC
>JAGXLE010000081.1 GCA_018334855.1 Desulfobacterales bacterium
GCAGGGAGTTCTGAAATTCACCGCTAATTGCCGGGGGATGATTTGCGGTACTTGACATCAGGGGCGGGATCACTTATTACCCTTGGAAAGAGCCTGCACGTAACAGCGAAATGCACTGCTGAAAAATTTCAAACCAGGTGCAGGCATGAAAAAGGAGCCAGACATGATCCGTGTTCGAAGAGCCTTTGGAACGTTTTCTGCTTTGCTTCCGGTTTTTATTTTATGTACGGCACTGGCAACATCACAGGCCCTGGCCGGCCCGAGGGCGGCGGTGGAAAACAGGAAACACGATTTCGGAAGCGTTTATGCCGGCAGCGATGTTATTCACGCATTTGTTATCGAAAATACGGGAGATGCCCCGCTGATCATAAAATCGGTCCGCACCGGGTGAGGGTGCACGACGGTCGATAAAACCGACCGAATTTCCCCGGGCGGGAAGGGACATGTAAAGGTAAAAGTAAAAACCGATCTTTCGGATGCCGGCAAAAAACTCAGCAAAACAGTAAGCGTGGAGACAAATGATTCTTCGCAGCCCTGGCTAAGGATGGCGGTTTCAGGGCGGGTCAGGCATTATGTAAAAATCGAGCCGCGCAGGGTGAAGCTGAGCGGTACAGCAGGCATGGAAATAAAGGAGACCGTAGAAATCACTCCGCAGACAGAAGATCCGTTTCATATTCGCAAGGTTTCGACAGTGCGGGGCACGGATATAGAATGCAGACTGGAGGAAATCGAGGTTTCCGGCAGAAAAGCCTACGTCCTTCACGTGGAAAACACGAGAAAAGAGCCGGGCAGATTTTATGATTCCATACACCTGGCAACAGACAGCGATCTGGTTAATCGGATAACGATTGCGGTTTCCGGTTATATACAGCCGGCCAGGGAAAAGGGACAATAGTTGACCGATATGGCTGATTTAAAGGTTATCGCCTTTGACTGCGACGGGGTAATGTTTGATACGCAAACAGCCAACCGTGCCTATTATAACGATCTTCTGACGCATTTCGGAAAGCCGGAGATAACAGATGAGCAGTTCTCCTACTGCCAGATGGCAACAGCAGACGAAGCCGTGGCCTACCTGTTTCCCGACAGAGAGGAATTTGAAGAAGCCCGGGCGCTTCGCAAAAAACGGGGGTATGAACCGTATATAAAGTACATGAAGATGTCGCCGGATCTTGTGGACCTGCTTTCCTGGTGCCGTCCGGATTTTAAGACCGCAGTGGCCACCAACCGCTCAGATACCATGAACCGGGTGCTTGAAGAACACGGCCTGGGAAACTGCTTCGACCTGGTTGTCACGTCCTTAGACGTTGAAAATCCCAAGCCTCACCCGGAACAGCTAAACAAAATAGTGGATCATTTCCGGGTTCGCCCGGAAGAAGTGCTCTATATAGGAGATACAGAGGTGGACGAAAAGGCGGCACGCGCGGCCGGGGTGATCCTGGCGGTCTGCGGCAATCCTTCCCTGGCCGCCGATTACCATATAAGCCGGCTCGCAGAGATTAAGGCTGTCATCGGCGGGCGGGGTTGACAAAAACCATGACAAATCCGGACGGCAGTATATGAGCGAAGAAAACCGCATTTACCTTATAGACGGCAGCACATATATTCACCGGGCATATCACGCAATCAGGGGGCTTTCCAACTCCAGGGGATTTCCCACAAATGCGGTCTACGGCTTTGCAAGAATGCTTATAAAGCTGATCCACGACCGTGATCCTGCATACGTGGCCATGGTGTTTGACAGCCGCGGTCCCACCTTCCGCCACGAGCTTTACCCGGACTACAAGGGTCATCGGCCGGAGATGCCCGAAGATCTGGCCGTCCAGATACCTGTAATTCACGAAATCACCGAAGGTTTCAACATCCCGGTGATCATGCTGGAGGGCTACGAGGCAGACGACCTGATCGGAACGCTTGCGCGCCAGGCAGAAGAAGCAGGCTACGAGGTGATCATGGTCACCGGCGACAAGGACATGATCCAGCTTCTAACAAACAGGGTCGCCATGTGGGACCCCATGAAAGACGAAGAAACCGACCGGGACAAGGTGATTGCAAAGCGCGGGGTGGAGCCGCACCAGATGACAGATGTCCAGGGTCTTTCAGGGGATTCCGCCGACAATATTCCCGGGGTGCCGGGTATCGGTCCCAAAACCGCCATATCGCTGATAAAGACCTACGGCAGCATGGATAACCTGTATGGCAGGCTTTCCGGCATTACCGCGGCAAAACAGAGAGAAAAGCTGGACCAATACAAAGATCAGGCCTTTTTGAGCAGAAAACTTGCAAAAATCGATACCAGTGCCCCGGTCAGCCTGGATACGGCCGCCCTGGCAAGAAAAGAGCCTGATAACCACAAGCTCGGCCGCCTGTTCAGGGACCTGGAATTTCGCAGGCTCCAGGAGCAGTTCCCGGTGGTATCCGACCTGTCTTCAAAGGACTACCGGCCGGTGCGCGACGAGGAAGCTCTGGAGAAGCTGGTTGAAACCCTCACGCAGGCAGGCTGTTTTGCCGTAGACACTGAAACCACGTCTACAGAGGCCATAAGCGCCGAACTGGTGGGGCTTTCATTTGCCGTGGAGGAAAACCGGGCTTTTTACGTGCCCTGCGCCCATACATCTGCTGATGCCTCCCCGCAGCTTTCACGCGGTTTTGTCCTGGAAAAACTCAGATCCGTCCTTGAAAACCCGGAAATCAAAAAGGTCGGCCAGAACATCAAGTACGACTGGACGGTGCTTCGCAGATACGGAATTGACCTTGCCGGGGTGGTATTTGACACCATGCTGGCCTCCTATCTGCTCAACCCGGAAAAGCGGGCCCACGGCTTAAGCCAGATCGCCATGGATTACCTGGACCACAGGATGATTACATATGATGAGGTGGTTTCTGCAGAAGGCGGAAAGCTTGCCTGCTTCTCCGAGGTCCCGGTGGAAAAGGCTGTTGTCTATGCCTGCGAGGACGCAGATATTACCCTGGCTGCATACCGCAAACTTTCACCCATGCTTTGCCAGGCGGGTCTTACCCGGCTGCTTGAAACCCTAGAGCTGCCCCTGGTGCCGGTGCTCATGAAAATGGAGGAAGCCGGAATCCGGGTGGACAAAGACCGTCTGGCGGAAATGAGCAAAGACCTGGCAGCCGAGCTCGAGCGTATCGAGGCAGATATTTACACCCTGGCAGGCGAGGAGTTTAACATCAATTCCTCCCAGCAACTGGGTCGTATCCTGTTTGAAAAATTAAACCTGCCCACCCAGAAGAAGACAAAGAAGAAAACAGGGTATTCCACGGACGTGGAGGTTCTTAACGCCCTGTGCCGGCATCATGACCTGCCCGTACTGGTGCTGCGACACCGGGGGCTTTCCAAGCTTAAATCCACCTACGTTGATGCTCTGTTCGGGCTTATCAACCAGGAAACCGGCCGGATTCACACCTCTTTTAACCAGACTGTCACGGCCACGGGCCGGCTGAGCAGCTCCAACCCGAACCTGCAAAACATCCCCATCCGCAGCGAGGAGGGAAGGGATGTGCGAAGGGCCTTTATCCCGAAAGACGGCTGGTATTTTGTCGCGGCAGACTATTCCCAGATCGAGCTTCGGCTGCTGGCCCATTATTCAAAAGACGAGATTTTAACCGGGGCGTTTGCAAACAACGAGGATGTCCATACCCGGACCGCAGCCGAGGTCTTTATGACAGAGGCTTCAAATGTCACAGACGAGCTGCGGCGGCAGGCAAAGGCCATCAATTTCGGTATAATCTACGGCATGGGGGCTTATTCGCTTTCAAAGGAGCTGGGGATCACGCCCAAAATGGCGCGTACCTATATTGATCATTATTTTCAACGTTACAGCGGGGTCAGGGCTTTTATAGACAGCACGATTGAGGCCGCCCGGAAAAGCGGACGGGTCGGGACCGAGTTCGGCCGCATACGCTACATACCGGATATTAACAGCACAAATGCGAATATGCGGGGTTTTGCAGAGCGCACAGCCATTAACACCCCGATCCAGGGCGCTGCAGCCGATTTGCTTAAAATGGCCATGATCCGGGTGGATGCGGCACTGGAGGAAAAACAGCTTAAGTCCTCGATGCTGCTTACGGTTCATGACGAACTGGTATTCGAGGTGCCTGAAGACGAGTTAGATACGCTTTCCGATCTGGTCAGATGGATCATGGAAAATATAACGGAGCTTTCGGTGCCGCTAAAGGTCAATGTTTCCATGGGCAGGGACTGGGCCGCAGCCCATTAGCCGCCGAAAATCATTCTTTCTCTGTACCGGCTTTCTGCTTTCCGCCGTCCTGCCTGACCGATTTTTCCACTGTGCTGTAGATGTTTCTGAAGTGGTCGTGGAAGCTGGTCGGGGAGATATTTCCCACCTCGATGAATTTGACCACGATTTCCTTAACGGTTTTTAGAATCATTTCATCTTGTTTCATGGCTATGGCCTTGTCTGGGAAGATATTTCTGATTTGTTCTGCAATCCGGATTATCAGATATCTGTGCTTATATCAGAAACCGCGGCCCGGTGCAATTGCTTGACAGATGATCCGGCCTGCATTAATAATGGATCTTCTGCAGTCGGCGGAAGGAGGAAGAATAATGAAAAACGGAAACAAAATAGGGCGAAACGACCCCTGCCCCTGCGGCAGCGGGAAAAAATACAAGAAGTGCTGCATGGGAAAGCAAAACAGCAGGCCGGTGGACGTAAAGAGATGGTACAGGCAGAAATACGACATCCGGCTCAAGGAAAAAAAGGATGTCGAGGGTATAAAAGCCGCGGGCCGCATAGTGCTTGAAAGCCTGGACATGGTGGAGGCAGAACTTAAAGCCGGCATGACCACCGACGAGATAAACACTCTGGTCCACGAGCATGCGGAAAAATACGGGGCAGTGCCGGCGCCGTTAAATTACCGGGGATTTCCCAAGAGCGTGTGCACTTCTGTAAATGATGTTATCTGCCACGGTATTCCCGGCGAGTACGTGCTCAAAGACGGCGATATAATCAATGTGGATGTTACCCATATCTATAAGGGCTATTATGCGGATGCCAGCAAAACTTTCTTTGTGGGGACTCCGGGCCCGGATGCGCAAAAGATCGTACGGGTGGCCGGGGAAAGTTTAAAGGCTGCAATGGAAATGCTTGCCCCGGATAACACCATCGGAGATATCGGCTGGGCCATCCAGAGCTGTGCCGAAAGGCAGGGCTGTTCCGTTGTAAGGGAATTTGTGGGCCACGGTGTTGGCTTTGATTTCCATGAGCCGCCGCAGGTCCCGCATTACGGCAAAAAAGGAGAGGGGATTGTGCTGGTGCCGGGAATGGTCTTTACGGTGGAGCCGATGATCAACCTGGGAAAGCCGCAGCTTTTTATCAAAGACGACGGGTGGACCGCGGTTACAGCCGACCGAGAGCCTTCGGCACAGTTTGAACAGACCTTTTTTATTACAGAGGACGGGTTTGAAAGCCTTACGCCTTATTTTCTTTGATCAGCACAAACTTTGCGGGAGAAATGCAGGATAAAGATACGCTAACAGGCGGCATGCCTGCAGTCAACGATGTTGAAGGAAAACGGGTTCCGAAAGGCATCCCTTCAGTGGTGGATGCACATGTCCATGTCTTTCCCGAAGCGATTTTTTCGGCGATATGGAAGTGGTTTGATAATCATGCCTGGCCGGTGCGCTACAGGATGAATGCCCGAAATCTTCTCGATTTTTTGTTTGACCGGGGTGTGCAACATGTGGTTGCTCTGCAGTATGCCCACAAGGCGGGAATTGCAGAAGAGTTAAACCTGTTCATGACCGATTTGTGCAGCTCGGTTGCGGGGCGGGTAACAGGGCTGGCAGCGGTGTTTCCCGGTGAGCCGGGTGCGGCCGGGATACTCGGCAGGGCGTTTGAATCGGGCCTGGCAGGAGTAAAGCTTCATGCCCATGTCCAGTGTTTTGATTTAAACAGCCCGGAAATGGAGGAGATATACCGGGCATGTGAGGATGCGGCAAAACCCCTGGTCGTGCACGCAGGACGCGAGCCCAAGAGCCCGGCATATTCATGCGACCCCTATGATATCTGCGCTGCTGAAAAGATCCGGAAAATACTTGACAAATATCCGGGACTGAGACTGTGCGTGCCGCATCTCGGTGCTGACGAGTTTGAAGAATATGCGGGCCTGATCAGGGAATACGACAATCTCTGGTTGGATACGGCCATGGCCGTAACCGATTATCTGCCCGTGGACAACCCGGTTTCACTTGCAGAGATGCGGGCCGACCGGGTAATGTACGGCTCTGATTTCCCCAACATTCCGTATGCCTGGGACCGGGAGCTAAAGGAGTTGGCAGCAGCAGGGTTTTCAGAAAACATGCTGGAGAAGCTCCTGTGGAAAAACGCCTGTGATTTTTTCGGAATTGAACTCTGATAGAATCGTAAAAATCGATTTCTAAGTAACTTCGTTCAAAGTTCAAGGTTCAAGGTTCAAAAAAATAAAATCAAAGCTTTTAAGCTTGCGGCAAAAAGTTATTTGAAGTGTTCGGTCCCGGGCGGTGCCCGGGGGGAATACTTCCAAGGAAATTCTTTTTTGCGCTCTCGCGAAATTGCACTTAGCTGCCCTGACGGCGGTGCGGAAAAGCGGGTTTCCGAGCGGAAATTGAGTCTCGAAGAGGCTCCTGGAGCGAGGAAACTCCTTTTTCGCGCCGCCGATCAGCCAAGGTGCTTTCCGATTTCCTTTCTGCAAAAATACCGGCCCGGCAGAATAAACAGCTTTTTACGAAACCCTCAACTTTGACAGGGCTTGCGGGGTGGAAATGACGCAGAAAACCGATAAGATAGTGTATGGAACCCGCACCGATGTGACGGAGGGCGGGTTCTTCTTTGAC
>JAGXLE010000082.1 GCA_018334855.1 Desulfobacterales bacterium
GAAGAAATCCGGGAACGTAACATTTTCAAAAAAGAGGGGGATCATATGGACCTTCAGCATGCCAACAACGTGATAGATAAGCATTTACGACCACAAACTTTTCCGGTGGCAATCAGGCTTGCCGGTTCAGAAGATGCCGGTCCTGGTAAATTCAAGCAACCCAAAAAAGATTTTGGTGTGATTATGCCTGTATGTCAGGGAGTCTCTCTGTCCAGAAGATATGGCTGGACGCTTGCGATGAGCCAGGAGGATATGCTCTGTCCGCTGGGGTCATTAACTTTGGGCTTTGTGCCCCCAAAACAGAAGTTTTTGGATGGAGAGTTCAACATTCCATTTTGGCTGCCGAATAAAGAGACAAGAGCAAAAGTGGCGCAGAATATTTCTAAACTGGAATATAACAAGTACAGCAGGATTTTTATCGCGCCGCTTCACAAGGCAGACTTTGATCCCCAGGTTATTATATTTTACGGCAATCCTGCCCAGCTATCCAGATTGGTTCAAAGCAATGTGTATGCAAACGGAAAACCGCTCACCTCCAGCCAATCAGGAGGATTTGCCTGTGGCGGTGAGATCACTGTGCCGTTCTTAACTGATGAATGCCAGCTGATTATCACCGGAGGAGGCGACAGGGCAATTGCCCAGACTCAGGATCATGAAGGTGCTTTTTCCATTCCCATGAGCCAATTGGAAGGGATTATAAATGGTCTCGAAGCAACTCATAAAGCTGGAATGAGATATCCGACCACCTCATTTTTAACCTATCAGGCCCAGTTTCCACCTGTATTCAGTGAGCTGATGAGCTATCTTGAAGAAAGCGGAGAATAAAAGGAAAACCATGAATATTCTGAAGCTCGCCGCTGATCACCGCCGGAGAATGGTCAACCTTCGAAGGCAGTTCCATATGTATCCGGAGACAGGGTGGAAGGAATATGAAACCTGCAACAAAATTCAGTCTGCCCTGGACAGCCTGAAAATCCCTTTTCGATCCATCCCCCCTACCGGCATCATAGCAACCATCGAGGGTGCTCAACCCGGCAGAACCGTGGCTTTGAGGGCTGACATGGACGCTCTCCCACAGCCGGAAAAAAACAATCATGACTATGTGTCCCGCAACCCGGGCGTCAGCCATGTCTGCGGCCATGACGCACACATGGCTATGCTTTTGGGCGCAGCCTCAGTTCTGACAGACATTCAGGACCAGGTCAGGGGGACCATCAAATTGATTTTTCAACCCGCAGAAGAGATATTCGGCGGCGCCCGGGCAATTATTGAAGCAGGCGGTCTGGACGGGGTGGATGGCATTTTCGGACTTCATATTCTGGGGAACCTGCCAGTCGGGCAGGCGGCCGTGGCTCCGGGAGCGATAATGTCTGCAGCCAATCATTTTACCGTTCGTGTCAGCGGACGAAGCGGTCATGGAGGCCTGCCGCACGAGGGCGTGGATGCTTTGCTGGCAGCTGCTGCCATTGTAATGAACCTGCAATCCATTACCAGCCGGGAGATCAACCCCCTTGAGACCGCGGTTGTTAGCATCGGCCGGCTGGAAGCTGGAACGGCTTACAACATTATCGCCGGGACCGCAATGCTGGAAGGCACCACCAGATGTTTTTCCGAAGAAATCAATAAGGACTTGCCCGGCAAGATGGAGCGAATCATCAGGAACACAGCCAGTGCCTATGCTGCGGATGCAGAGTTTGATTACACCCCCTCAGTCCCGCCCACGGTTAATGATGATTTTTGCACTCGGTTGGTTGAAAAATCGATTGATACAATATTTGGCCGGGAAAAGCGAACACAACTGGCACCCGTTACCGGGGCGGAGGATTTTGCTTTTTATTTACAGCAGGTTCCCGGGGTTTTTGTTTTTTTGGGGGGCGGCAATAAAGAAAAAGGGCTTGCTTTTCCCCAGCACCATGAATCATTTGACATAGATGAGGATGCGGTGGAATTGGGGGCGGCCTTGTATGCCCGGTACGCAATGGATTTCTTAAACGTCGCCGGAACCGGGTGATTTTTATCCGAACTGACAGGTACTGATTTTAATATAATACGGATCTCCTTTAACAACCGGCACTGCTTGACAAATTAAATTTTTTGTATAATTTTAAAAGAAAGTACCATTGGAACTACGGGATTATAAACTCACCCGGAATTTGCTCTCTTGCTATTTCCCCACTCCGGAATACTGAATTGGTCTATATTTAATTTTCCGCACATACCGCTCCTTTTGAGGTCTGAGCGTCCGGGAACGCAACAATCTGTCCTCGATCAGCCTTTCAGTTCCAGATGGAAGATAAGGTTTCTTGCCAAAGCAAATTAAAGGAGGCAAAATCATGAAAAAACAAACAGTTAATTATGAAACACTTCTTAAAATCACCAATTCGGTATCCCATTCCCGTGACCCAGAAGAAATTGTGGTTTTGACTGTGGAGAGCATGACACATGCCCTGGGTGTCAAGGGATGCACCATTTTTTTGACCAACCCACGCACCAATGAACTGGAAATCGCGGGCTCCTATGGCCTAAGCCAGGAATACCTTGACAAAGGCCCTGTCAGCGCCATTCATTCAATTGCAGATTCCCTGAATGAAGGGCCGGTTGCAATTGAGGATGTTTCGGATGATCCAAGGATACAGTATCCTGAAGAGGCCAAAAAAGAAGGCATAACTTCGATACTTTCCGTGCCCATGACTACAGGAGGGAGAAGCATCGGAGCAATGCGTATTTACACTGCAGAGCCTGGGGAATTTGAACTTGAGGATGTAAATTTCATTCAAGCCGTAGCAAACATGACCGGTATGGCCATTGAGATGGCCAGGCTTAACAAAGGCCTGAAAGACAGCATTGAGGTCCTTAAGACCATGCGGGATCCCAGGACCCGTAAGTCAAAGAGGAGAACCCCTTATGAGGGAGTGCCCCGAAGTTTCTCACGCTCCCAGCTCTAAACACGGATATTTCTCCTGATAAGAGCGGGTTAGTGATCTGCGGTTGCTTACGCCCACAGTCTTCTCTCATATTGGTCAAGAAAGGAATTGATGGGCCCTAGATCCAGTCGCCTTCCGGAAAAACAAGCATCCGGGACGGTATATTTCACTTTGCCGGCTCTGAAACCAGGGAGTCACAAGCAAGCATCGGATTTGATGGATGCCATAGCGGGTCAGTAGGGGATTTCGGCTTCTTCCCGGGCTTTTTGGGGAACAAGGAGCGTGAAGCAGGAACCGCTCCCCATGGTGCTTTCAATACGAAACTCACCACCTATCAAACTTATCCGTTCATGGATGCTAAACAAACCAAACCCTGAGCGATGCGTATGCCAATTATAAACCTCGTCTGGATTAAAGCCTTTTCCATGATCCCGTAGAATTATCTGTACAAAATCGCCATCTGTCCGTCTGAATTCCAGCTCTGCCTGGCTGACCACTGCATGCTTGATAACATTAAACAACAATTCCCGAATGGATTGGAATATCAGGACCCTTATACCTTCCCCGTTAATTTTTACAGAATCGTCTATTCTCAGTATCACGCGGAGCCCATGTGTTTGTTCCATCCAGCCTGCGAGCCATTCCAATGCCGGCGCAAGCCCTTCTTTTTTCAGAATCGGCGGCGCCAGCTCCCTGGTCAAAGATCGCGTCGATCGTATCGATTCGGACAGAAGATCCACTATTTTCAGGGCCTCGGCTTTATTCGATTCCGGGATCTGCTCAACCAGCGTTTCCGTTTGCATTCTTGCTGCTGTGATTACCTGCTGGAGATGATCATGAAGAATCTCAGAAATCCGTTGCCGTTCCCGGTGCTCGGCCATGGTTAATTCATAGCTGAGGCGGGAGAGTTGCTTTGCTCTGGCCTCTGCAAGTTCGGTGCGCTCAGCGACCCGCTCCTCCAAATACGTGTTTAAACGCCGCAGTTCTTCTTCAGCCTCCCGATATTTTGTTATGTCATGGGCCACCTCTATCGCACCTGTTACATTCCCGGCTTCATCTTTCACCGGTGCTGCCCGCACAAGCCAAAAGCCTTGACTCCGGGGCCAATTCTCTACCACATCAGGCGACAATTCACCTTCTTGCGGCTGACCGCTCTTTATAGCACGGGTCACAGGGCAATACTCGCAAAACCGGCCAAAACCCCATGCATCGTAACACTTGATGCCTGTCAGTTCTGATAGAGTTTTGCCGGTTGCCTCGGTGAAGCTTTTGTTTGCCCATTGAATGTTTTGTTCGACGTCGTGATGAATGATGATTTCTACGGTACTATCCAATATCAGACTACGTTCCTGCAAAGAGGCTTTCAGCTCCCGTTTAGTCCGCTCGGTTTCGGTTACATCCGTAAGGGAGAAAAGCAGCATCTCCACATTACCATTTTCATCCAGAATGGGCTCCAGGCGCCAGTCCCAATAGGTCGTTCCCCGCTCAGGCTGGTCTGGATGAGAAAACGGTTTTGCATTCACCTCAAAGGGCTCGCCGGTTTCCACCACCCTGCGAAAGATGGCCTCGTTTTCCTGGTGGGGATAGAGATCGAAATGGTTCTTGCCGATGTAATCCGCCGGTTCCCGTTTCCCTGCCTCGGCGTAGGCGCGGTTGACCCAGAGGAAATTGAACTGAGGGTCCAGGCAGGCCAGCATGACGTGGGTGCTGTTGGCGACTCTTTCCAACACCCTATTCGCATTGGACAGATCCTGAAGCAGTTCTTCCCTGGATTTATTCTCGTCAGGCTCATACCCCGAACTATTATAATCCATTGATCGCCCCGGCTCATGATTGTAGAGAAGGAAAATAATAATATGGGATATTACCCAAAAACCTTAACCAGTGTCAACTTGCGAGAAGGATTTTTTTGCAGTGACAAATTATAATTTTATGGTTTTTGATTACGTTGGCCGTTTCCGTTATACTTGACAGTAGCTACAGGAAAAGTTGGGCAGATGTGATCAAGGCCGGTATACAGTTTGAGAATAGGTCCTTTTGCCGGCCCAGGCATTATTCTTGGGTATTCCAATACTTGGACAGTGCGCCTGTTCTCCATCAAACCCGTCAAACCAGAGAAATACTGCCGGGGAATAGCCACAAACCTTGTATATATAACACTCCTTTATCACAAGAATCTACGGATGGCCTTTATCAGTTCTCCGGAAAGGGCGTGCTTGTTAATGTAAGCTGTCGCGCCCGCAGCATGCATGCGATTTCTTGTTAGTTGGTTGTCGTGCATGCTTAAAGCAAAAATTCTGACATCAGGTTGACTCTGGCTAATCAGGGTTGTGGCCTCAATACCATCCATTCCCGGCATGGAAACATCCATCACAATGACATCCGGAGTGAGTTGCTCTGCCAATTGAACAGCTTCAAGACCGCTGGCGGCCTGGGCACAGACCTCGAAGTCGTCTTCGTCATTTAAAAGCTCGGTGACGGCCTCCCGCATGAAAGAATGATCATCCACCACCAGTATTTTGATGCAGTTTGATTGATCGAGGCTCATATAAAAAGCATAAAACATATCCAGTGACTCTGCCACCAATCTTTCTATGTCTTTCGCCTGCAACCACTTCTCGCCCCATTGGGGACAGAATTCTCGGGATGCCAAAAATTTGCACATCGAATGCGCCATGTTATTTTTATTGTAAATAGCCGGGTTGCGGCGAAAATCCAAACTTTAAACAAAAGGAGGTCACCATGCTGCTTTCACAAGCCATCACCAATTTCATGGAGTACCAGAAAATGAACGCGGGAAAAAAATACGGTCAAGAATTACAGTCTTTTTCTGGCCCGGCTTGATACCAATTTTAAAGGCCGGGATGTTAACTCCATCACGTCGGATCAAATCCTGAAATTTCTGACCCAGGATACCGAGGGCCAGAAACAAACCACCAAGCGTTTCAAGTACACCCTTCTTAAAACCCTTTTCAATTTTATCAAAGACAACGAAAATCCGGCGCTGGTTAATCCCTGCGATTCACCGGTACTGAAGAAGACGTTTCGCCTGGCCAAAGGCCGCCAGTGGAGCATTCTGGAAAAGGATGTCGTTGATGAGATCATATTCCGGACTGATAATCTCCGGAATCGGCTAATGCTCGAACTGATGGCCAGAGGTGGAATGCGAATTGGAGAAGTCCTGAAGCTCAGGGTGAAGGATGTTGAGGATTGTAAACTGTTTCTGGTCAGCCCCAAAAGCGGACGGCAAAACGAGGTTGTTTTCATTCCCAAGAAAGTCGCTGCCAGGCTCAGGGATTATATCCGGTCAGAGAATATGGAACCCGAGGAGAGGATTTTCCCGATCGGCTACACCGGCGCCAGGCAAATCGTCAAAAAGGCCGGAAGAAAGATCGGCATCGAAATCAGCCCTCATGATCTGAGGCGCCATGCCGCAACCTATGCAAGCAGGGCCGGCGCCCCCATTGAGATTGTCAGTAAGGTTATTCTCCGGCACGCAAATCTTTCGACCACGCAACGTTATCTGGGCAAGGTGAGTGACACCGAAGCCAGCCGCTGGGTGGAAAATATTTTCAGCTAAAAGTGAAAACCGGGGTGTCATATTTGAATGCCCCGGTTTTTCCAGCATGAAATCGAGATTGCTCACTGGCATTATCGTAGGACTTGCGCCATGCAATAGCCGTAAGGTGTACTGGTGCTACCGGAGACTCACTGTTTTAATTTTCGAATAAGCCGCATCAATTTTCCCATCATTTCATTACCCATCTTATGCCTTCATACAATATCAAGTGGCGATAATCATTTTACATAAT
>JAGXLE010000083.1 GCA_018334855.1 Desulfobacterales bacterium
AATAATTACTTTTTATTCTTTTTGTCCCGCTTTTTGGAAGAGGTCTCAGAAGGTGTTTTTTTAACCAGATCTTTGCCTATGGCAATTTCAACGGCCTGATCCAATATGCTCACAGGTATGAATTTGATTTTTCTGCGCACGCTTTTTGGAATCTCCGAGAGCTCAGGCTTGTTTTTATCCGGTATAATAATGGTATTTATACCGAAACGAAGCGCGCCTATGGCCTTTTCCCGAAGCCCTCCAACCGGCAGGACCCTGCCGCGAAGTGAAATTTCGCCTGTCATGGCAACAAACTTATTGACAGGCCGGTCTGTCAGCGCGGAAATAAGGGCGGTTGCCATGGCCATGCCTGCCGAAGGCCCGTCCTTGGGAATAGCGCCCGCCGGGACATGAATGTGAATATCAATGCTGTCGAAAATGTTTTTTTCCAGCCCCAGCTCATTTCGATGGGCTCTTGCATAGCTTACCGCCGCCCGGGCCGATTCCTGCATGACCTCTCCGAGCTGGCCGGTTATTATGAGTTCGCCCTTGCCATCGAGCAGGGATACTTCCACGTAGAGAACCTCTCCGCCCACCTGGGTCCAGGCCAGCCCGGTGGCCAGCCCTACCTGGCTTTCATCCTGGTCAAGCTCAGGTATATACTGGGGAGGACCGAGATAGGAGTGAAGGTTTCCACTGGTCACCCGGAACGGACCTTTTTTCCCTTCCGCCATTTTTCTGGCAACCTTTCTGCACAATGCAGAAATCTCCCTTTCCAGATTCCGGAGACCGGCCTCTGAGGTATATTCAGATATGATCCTGGAGAGGGCGGTCCGGCTCAGGAAGAAATCGCTTTCAGTCAAGCCGTTTTCCGAAATCTGCCGGGGCAGCAGGTATCGCTGCGCGATAACTGCCTTTTCCTCTTCAGTGTAGCCGGGCAGCTGGATCACCTCCATCCTGTCGAGCAGGGCCGGGGGAACCGTATCTGTCATATTGGCGGTAAGGATAAAAAGAACATTGGAAAGGTCAAAAGGCATATTTACGAAATGGTCGCTGAAATTGGCGTTCTGTTCCGGATCCAGAGCCTCGAGTAGGGCTGATGAAGGGTCTCCCCGAAAATCCATGCCTATCTTGTCAATTTCATCCATCATGAATACGGGATTGTTGGAGTCGCAGTGTTTCAGTCCCTGCAGAATTCTTCCCGGCATGGCTCCAATATAAGTTCTGCGATGTCCTCTTATCTCGGCTTCATCCCGGATGCCGCCCAGTGAAAGGCGAAAAAATTTACGATTCATTGCATCGGCTATCGACTGGCCAAGAGAAGTTTTGCCCACTCCCGGCGGACCCACAAAACACAGGATCTGGCCCTTTTTGTTCGGATTCATCTTCCGGACGCTCAAATATTCCAGGATACGGTCCTTTACCCGGTCAAGACCATAATGGTTTTTATCCAATACTGACTTGGCATGGGGTATGTCTATAACATCTTTTGTAGAACGGCTCCACGGCAATTCTACCAGCCAGTCCAGATAAGTGCGTACAATTGTGGCTTCTGAAGAGTCCGGATGCATCTGTTCAAGGCGTTTTAGCTGTTTTTCGGCTTCCTTGCCCGCCTCCTTGGGCATTTTCGCCTTTTTGATACGGCTGCGGTAATCTTCTATCTCTGCGGAACGCTCATCCTGCTCGCCCAGTTCCTTGTGAATTGCCCTGACCTGCTCTCTTAAAAAATAGTCCCGCTGATTCTTTGAAATTTCATCGCGGACATTGGACTGGATTTTGGCCTGTACTGTGGAAAGCTCCACTTCCCGGGCCAGGTAGTTATTGACCTGGTTCAGCCGTTTAACCGGATCCTCAATCTCGAGCAGGACCTGGGCTTCTTCAGTCTTTAGCTTTAAATTCGAGGATACCAGGTCGGCGAGCTTTCCGGGGTGCTCGATCTCTTCGAGCAGCATACCGATCTCGCCGGTGTACTCGCCCCTTATGTTTAATATCTTTTCACAGTTTTCCCGGACGTTTCGCATCAGGGCCTGATTTTCCACGTCTATCTCTTCAATGGAACGCTCGGGTATCAGCTCGATAGAGGCGTGATAATAGGTCTTTTTACTGATAAACCGCTTGACCCTCGCTTTTTCAATGCCGTGGATCAATACCTTGAAATGACCGTCGGGCAGCTTAAGCATACGCAGTATCCTGCAGACGGTTCCAACCCGGTAAATTTCCTTCGAATTCGGGTCTTCGACCGTGGGGTCCTTCTGGGCGGCCAAAAAAATCAGCCGGTCACCCTGCATTGCATCCTCGATTGCGCGCATCGACCTGTCCCGCCCTATATACAGCGGCAGCACCATATCGGTAAAAATCACGATATCACGCACCGGCAACAGGGCAAGCCTGGCCGGTATGTCAATTTCGTGCTCATCGTTGTCGTCTATGAGCCGAATCAGATCATCCTTATCGGTTTCAGCCATTTTTACTCCTGACAATATTAATGGTTTCGTAAAAACTCGATTTCCTCGCTCCGTGATCATTTCGGGCGCGCCCAAAATGATCAAATGTCGCTCAGAAATGACTTTTTACGATGCAGTCAATATTAAACCTCAATTTAGGTTAAATATAATTTTGTGTATGGATCAGAAAAATATTTCCGCTATCAATAAATCAACAGCAGCGGCAGAGTCAATAGCCATGTCACGGCAAAAATCAATTTGTTCCCCTTCTGTTATATGCTACAACCGGACAAATACTTTATAATCTTATTATTAAGCAAGGCCCGGGCCATGTCAAATCCGATTATCTGGTTAACAATATTTTGTGCAGGCCTCTGCATCGGCAGCTTTTTAAACGTATGTATAAGCAGGATGCCCGGGGGGCAATCCATTGTCAGGCCGGCCTCGCGATGCCCGGTCTGCGGCACCCCGATTCGTTTCTACGACAATATACCGGTGATAAGTTACCTGATTTTAAAAGCCAGGTGCCGGGCCTGCCATGCACACATAAACATCCGCTATCCGCTGGTAGAGCTTATAACCGGCGCTATGGCCTGCTGCATTGTATTAAAATACGGCCTTGCTGTTTCATCTCTTATTTACTTTCTTTTTATCGCGGCCCTGCTGGTGGTTACTTTTATAGACCTTGACCACCGGATTATTCCCGACCGCATCAGCCTGACCGGTATTGCCGCAGGCCTGGCGCTCTCGCCTGTCTTATCCGAAATTGCCTTTATCGACTCGCTTATCGGCATTCTTGCCGGAGGCGGAAGCCTGTTTGCCGTGGCAATGGGCTATTACCTGATTACCGGCAAGGAAGGCATGGGGGGCGGCGACATCAAGCTGCTGGCAATGATCGGGGCATTTACCGGATGGCAGGGCGTATTGTTTACAATTTTTGCGGCTTCGGCGGCCGGAACCGTAATCGGGGTTGCCCTCATGGCTGCAGCGGGCAAAAATATGAAATTCGCCGTTCCGTTCGGCCCGTTTTTATCACTTGGCGCCGTGGCCTACCTGTTTTTCGGACAGGCCGTAATCTACTGGTATTTGCAGGGGATCAGGCCATATTGACAATTACCCGCAGGGCCGGGAAAACAGCCCGGCTGATCAAATCATGCTTGACACAGCGATTCTGCACCAGTATGTAAATCAGAGATTTGATAATTGACAACCCTTTACCCGGCTAAACAATACAGCTTGCCTGATGCAAAGTTTTAATGCACTCCAAAATATCATCGCCTGTTGCTGCCACGTTCATCAAGGCAGACGAACCCCTAAATATTAACCACACAAAAGAAAGGAGTCATGCAGTGAACAAGGCAGATTTAGTCAATGAGGTCGCAAAAGTCGTAAGCACCAAAAAAGAGGCACAGGCAGCGGTGGATTGTATGGTCCAGACAATCACCAAGGCGTTGTCCAAGGGCGACAGCGTTACCCTGGTGGGCTTCGGCACCTTCAAACCGGTTAAACGGGAGGCCAGAACAGGCCGAAATCCGCAAACCGGAGCTCCCATCAAGATCAGCGCCCGCAAGGTCCCGAAATTTACCCCGGGCAAAGGTTTAAA
Source organism: Desulfobacterales bacterium (assembly GCA_018334855.1). GTDB lineage: Bacteria > Desulfobacterota > Desulfobacteria > Desulfobacterales > Desulfosalsimonadaceae > Desulfosalsimonas. The sequence continues at coordinate 4,027 of JAGXLE010000083.1, forward strand.
AGACGCGCTGAGCTGATCGGCATCCGGTCCATGACAAACATTTGAAAAGGCAGCAAGCGGTTTTTACAGGTCGCATGCTGCCTTTCCTCTTAAACTGCGTTTGCACCCGGCAAATCAGCAGGTCCCGCCGCCGCAGCTGGAGCATCCCTGCCCCAATTCAATGCTGGAACTTATCGAAAAGCCGAATCCTGTAAAATCAATTTTTATGGGCTGGGCTTCGGCCAGAAAGTCCTTGTTGGCAATAAATTTAAACCCGTTTATCTCAAATACCTCGTCGGAATCATTTGGTTCATCCAGAACCATGGCCAGTGACGGCCCGCCTCATCCGCCGGGATTTAACAGCACCCTTATCGGCCGGATATTTTTGTCATTGAAAAATTCCGCAATCTTGTCGTATGCGGCATCAGTAACTTCGAGCATTTTGATCCTCCATAGCGTGTAATTTAAAATAATCTTTGCGTTGAAAAGAGTTTATGAAACTAGGCACAAATTTCATTGTTGTCAATAAAAAACCATTATTTTTTCACGGCCCGCACCGAAACGGGTGGACAAAATCAATTTCCCTTTAGTGTCGGTTCTCTTGACTTGAATTAGCCCGTCTGCTATTTGACCTGCAATAGTTCATATCCATCCAGAAATTAGATGATTTGTTTATGTTCAACCTAAATTAGGTTCATGGAAGGCGAAAATTTTAACCGCAGGAATATGGATGGGCACTGGTTAACCAAACAGAAAGGATAAACGAACCATGGGAAAAACATTGTCAATTATCAAGCCGGATGCAGTCAGCCGGGGTCTGATCGGTGAAGTTATAAAGCGATTTGAAAATAACGGCATCCGCATTACGGCAATGAAAATGCTTAAAATGAGCAAAAAGCAGGCACAGGGATTTTATGCGGTCCACCGGGAAAAGCCATTTTTCGAAAGCCTCACAGACTTTATGTCCTCGGGCCCTGTTGTTGCCATGGTGCTGGAAGGAGATAACGTAATTGAAAAAAATCGCACCCTGATGGGGGCCACCAATTACAAGGAGGCGGCAGAAGGAACCATCAGGCGTGATTATGCAACAGACATTGAAAAAAACATAGTGCACGGATCTGATTCCCCTGAGACGGCAGAATTCGAAATCAGCTATTTTTTCAACCAGTTTGAGCTTGTTGATTAAACAATTACTTCAAGTTTAAACCGGGCCCGCTCAAAAAGCACAACCTGCAGCCGCGAACAATTTTATCCCGCCTCGCGGCTGCAGCTCAACCCCCCGAACCATGAATCTTTAACTTTGAACCAAAAACCATAAACCTTGAACCAATTATTCTTTTCCTTTCAGCACTGCCAGAAAAGCACTCTGGGGAATCATAACCTCGCCTGCCATCTTCATCCGCTTTTTTCCCTTTTTCTGCTTTTCCAGCAGCTTTCGTTTCCGCGTGACATCACCGCCGTAGCACTTTGCGGTCACATCCTTTCGATAGGCGTTTATGGTCTCCCTGGCAATCACTTTTGAGCCCACGGCTCCCTGGACGGCTATTTTAAACATGTGCCGCGGGATTTCTTCTTTTAACCTCTCACAGGTCTGCCTGGCGCGCTGTTCCGCCTTGTCTTTGTGCACAAGCTGGGAGAAAGCATCGACGCGCTCGCCGTTTATCAGGATATCGAGACGCACGATTTCCGATTCCCGGTAATCTAACATCTCATAATCAAATGACCCGTATCCCTGGGTAACGGTCTTTAAACGATCGTAGAAATCATAAACCACTTCGGCCAGGGGCATCTCAAAAATCAGCTCCATACGTCCGCTGCCGAAATACTGATAGTTTGAATTTATTCCGCGCCGCTCCAGGCAAAGCTGCATGACCTGGCCCATGAAAGTATCGGGTGTGATAATCGAGGCCCTGATATACGGCTCCCGGATATAGGCGATATTTACCGGATCCGGGTAATGCGCAGGATTTTCGATGATCATGTTCGTGCCGTCGTTCAAACCGATTTCATACTTTACAGACGGGGCGGTAATTATCAGGGACAAATCGTATTCCCTCTCCAGGCGCGCCTGGACGATTTCAAGGTGCAGCAGGCCAAGAAATCCGCATCTGAACCCGAAGCCAAGGGCCGCCGAGGTATCCTTTTCATAAACAAGTGATGCGTCGTTTAGTTTCAGCTTGTCCAGTGCTGCAGCCAGTTCCTGATACTCATCTGTATCAACAGGGTATATAGATGAAAACACAACCGGCTTCGGCTCCTTGAATCCGGGAACCGGCTTTTGGCAGGGCCGGTCCTTTACAGTGATCGTATCGCCGGACTTGGTATCACTCACGGTTTTTATGCCGGCAATAATATAGCCCACCCGGCCGGCGGTGATTTTTTGCTGCGCTACGCGTTTTATCTGAAAAATTCCAACTTCCTCAACGCTATATTCGGCCCTGTTGGACATGAACATAATCCGGTCGCCGGGCCTGATGGTGCCGTCAATCATCCGGAAGTGCACGATCGTGCCCCTGAACGGATCGTAATTGGAATCAAATATCATTGCCCTGGCCGGGGCCTCAGGGTCTCCTTCGGGCGGGGGGAGCCGGTTTACAATTGCTTCCAGGATCTCTTCAACTCCCGTCCATTCCTTGGCTGATGCCAGTATTGCGGTATCCGGGTCAAGGCCCAGTTCATCGTCTACCTGGGCCAGCACCTTGTCAATATCTCTCT
>JAGXLE010000084.1 GCA_018334855.1 Desulfobacterales bacterium
CTGAATTGGGGAAAACTATATTGCCGCGGATCTTGTCCTCTATCACCGTGTTTCCTATATGCGGCGATTTAAAGCGCACCACCGACCCGGGCTGCGGGGGAAGGTTTTTTTCACGGCAGGTGCCGTCGTATCCGGGGTTGCCGCCTGCCTCCCTGGCTTTCCGGCGCATCTCCTCCACCTCCTCCTTAGAGCAGGTGCAGTAATAAGCGTTGCCGGTATCAATGAGTTTCTGAATATATTCTTTATAGACATCTATCCGCCCGGACTGGTAATAAGGTCCCTCGTCCCAGTCAATGCCCAGCCAGGAAAGGGCATCAAAAATGGCATCCACGTACTGCTGAGTTGAGCGCTCCGTGTCAGTATCCTCGAATCGCAGAATAAACCTGCCGCCGTGGCCGCGTGCATACAACCAGTTAAAAAGGGCGGTCCGCGCCCCGCCGATATGAAGATAGCCGGTGGGACTTGGCGGAAACCGCGTCACAATGTTTTCCATTTTAATTTTCCTGCTTTATATATTGTTATCCGGATGAGGAAATAAAGTTTATACGAAACCATGAAATTTTCTGGAATTAAAATTATTAAATATAACCGACTCATGCCCCAAAATCAAGAGCTGTCTGAAAACCGCCTTGAAATCCCTTGACATCATATTGAAATTGACATACTAGTTTTAATAACATTTTTTGCGGATTGTTAAATATTAAAATAAATTTCAAATAGTTGGGAGTAATTGAAATGGCAGTACCCAAGCACAAAGTATCCAAATCAAAACGGGACAAGCGCCGGACCCATCAAAAAGCCCAGAGCCCCGGCCTTACCAGGTGCACCCAATGCGGAGAAGCCGTAATGTCTCACCGGGCATGCCCGGAATGCGGGCATTACAGGGGCCGAAGCATCATAGAGGTAGAGGAATAATTCATATACCCCTGCACTCCGAACCAGTTGCGGAGCCGGGACAAACCGATCACCGCCACGCCTGCTAAGCGCCCTGAATCTGTAAAAAAATGCATGCAGCCTCGGGGATGGACGGAGACGGCAGTATTTGCCTTTAAATTCTGAGGAGCTGCGGTTATGAAAATAGAAGACAAAGTAAAAAAGCTGATTGCCGAGAAACTCGAGGTTGACCAGGAAGACGTGATCCCCAAAGCTTCACTTATAGATGATCTGGGCGCGGATTCCCTGGCCCTGGTGGAAATGATAATGACCATGGAAGAAGAGTTTGATCTTGAAGTACCCGATGAAGACGCCGAGCAGCTGAAAACCGTCAAAGACGCCATTGAGTATATAAAGAAAAAAACCCAGGCATAAGAAGCGGGGAACCGTATGAGCCAGGTCATTATAGGATGCGACCATGCAGGATACCAACTAAAGCAAGTCGTTAAAAAACAACTGCTGTCACTCGGTTTTGAAGCGGAGGATTTCGGAACCCAAAACGAAGAATCCGTTGATTACCCGGATTTCGGCACGTTGGTTGCCCGCAAGATCGACAAGGGCGAATATGAAAAGGGTATACTTATCTGCGGTACCGGCCTGGGAATGTCCATGGTGGCCAACCGGTTTACCGGGGTACGTGCCGCGCTTTGCAATGATCTGTTCTCCGCTATAATGAGCCGGCGCCACAACGATGCCAATATCCTGGTAATGGGCGGCAGGGTGATCGGCTCAGAACTTGCCGGGGAAATCGTGCGGACGTGGCTGGAAACCCCGTTCGAGGGGGGGCGCCATCAAAAGCGCCTGGAAAAATTCAGCGAATTCTAAATTTCCGTATCCTGGCATTTTTTCCAAACACCCGGATCTCAGTTAACACCTGCAAACACAAGGAAATAAAGTGGCTGATATTACTGATAAAAATGCAAAGGCCAGCGAGCTTGTTTTAAGACTTGCCACAGTGGAAAACATGGACCCGGAGATCGCGGAAGCCATTTCCAGGGAGTATGACCGGCAGAAAAACACCCTGGAGCTCATCGCCTCTGAAAACATCGTAAGCCCCGCCGTAATGGCAGCCCAGGCCAGCGTGATGACAAACAAGTACGCTGAAGGCTATCCTGACAAGCGCTACTACGGCGGATGTGAATACGTAGATATCGCTGAAACCAAAGCGATTGAACGTGCCAAAGATCTTTTCGGCGCAGAATACGCAAACGTGCAGCCGCATTCCGGTTCCCAGGCCAACATGGCGGTTTTCTTCTCCCTGCTCGAACTAGGAGACACAATTCTTGCCATGGACCTTTCTCACGGTGGGCACCTGACCCACGGGGCTGCTGCCAGCTTCTCCGGGCGGTTCTACAAGTTCGTGCACTACGGAGTAGGCAAAGAGACAGGCACCATTGATTATGACCAGGCCTCCGCACTTGCCGAAAAACACAGGCCTAAAATGATAATTGCAGGCGCAAGCGCCTATTCACGGGTGATCGACTTTAAAAAATTCTCAGATATTGCCAGATCCGTGGGCGCCTATTTCATGGTGGACATGGCCCATATAGCAGGCCTGATCGCGGCCGGCAAGCATCCCTCTCCCGTGCCTCACGCCGATGTTGTTACCTCGACAACCCACAAGACCCTGCGCGGCCCCCGGGGGGGACTTATACTGGCAAAAACCAACCTGGACAGGGTTTTAAACAAGGAAATTTTTCCCGGCATCCAGGGCGGACCGCTGATGCACGTGATTGCCGCCAAGGCGGTGGCCTTTAAAATGGCGAAAACTGAAACTTTCAGAGATTACCAGGCCCGGGTGATCAACAACGCGCAGACTCTGGCAGCGGTCTTGCAGGAAAAAGGCGTCGAGCTTATTTCCGGGGGCACTGATAACCACATGATGCTGGCTGACCTTCGAAACCTTGGCATCACCGGCAAAAAGGCCGAGGAAGTACTGGGCCAGGCCGGCATTACGGTAAACAAGAATACCGTGCCCTTTGACACGGAAAGTCCTTTTGTTACCAGCGGGATACGGATAGGCACCCCGGCGGTCACCACCAGGGGGATGAGAGAAGCCGAAATGACCGAAATCGGCGGATATATGGCCGACGTGCTAAAGCACCCCGACGATGAAAGCCGTCTAAACCAAATCCGGCAGAATGTGGAAAAACTCTGTGCCCGCTTCCCGCTTTTTGAAGAAACCCGGTAACCGCCTGCCATCATCCCCGGACGCTGACCACTGACAGGCGGGCATTTTGGAATGAAAGGGCGAGAAAAACAACATGACCCGATCTGATCAGCGTCCCTCATGGGATAATTACTTCATGGAAATCGCCGGCCTTGTCTCCTGCCGCTCCACCTGCCTGAGGCGGGCGGTGGGTGCAATTATCGTCAAGGAACACCGCATTCTTTCCACCGGATACAACGGGGCACCTGCAGGCATCCGCCACTGTGCGGAGGTAGGCTGCCTGCGGGAAACCATGAACGTGGAATCCGGCCAGCGACACGAATTGTGCCGCGGAATCCACGCAGAACAAAACGCCATAATTCAGGCGGCATACCACGGCGTAGCCATACGGGGAGGTACCCTGTACTGTACCAACCTGCCGTGCGCCATCTGCACCAAGATGCTTATTAATGCCGGAATAACCGAAATCTGCTACAAGGAAGGCTATGCAGACCAACTCTCAAACTCACTTCTTGACGAAGCCGGCATCACCATGCGGCAGATAAGGGGAGGGTCGAGATGAAATGCCCGTTTTGCGGAGACAACAACAACAAGGTTATTGATTCCCGTCTGAGCAAAGAAGGCAGCGCCATCCGCAGAAGACGGGAATGCATTTCCTGCACCCGCCGGTTTACCACCTATGAAATCGTCGAGGAAATGCCCCTGATGATCATCAAGAAAGACAAGCGCCGGGAGGTTTTCAGCAGGGACAAGGTCCGCTCGGGTCTTAAAAAAGCCTGCGAGAAGCGGGAAATCAGCATGAATATCATTGAAAACTTCATAGAAGAGCTCGAAAGGGACCTGCGCGAGTCAGAAGAAAAAGAGATTCCCTCCCGGATGGTCGGCGAAAAAATTATGGCAAAACTCCACGAGCTCGATAAGGTCGCCTATGTCAGGTTTGCCTCTGTGTACCGTGATTTCAAGGATGTGCACGACTTTGTTACGGAACTAAAAACCCTCCTGGACCAGCGTTAGATACCTTCCGTATGGAAAAGACAGATGCCTATTACATGAAAACCGCCCTGAAACTTGCAGAAAAAGGGAAAGGCTGGACTTCGCCCAATCCCATGGTCGGCGCTGTAATTGTCAAAGACGGAGAGATATCCGGGCAGGGCTGGCATGAAAAGGCCGGGGGGCCCCATGCCGAGGTAAACGCAATTGCGGATGCCGCAGGCCGTACCCACGGGGCGACCATGTATATCACGCTTGAACCATGCAACCACCATGGGCAAACCCCGCCCTGCACTGAAGCGATCCTGGCGGCAAAAATCTCCCGGGTCGTAAGCGCAATGGCGGATCCGAACCCGGATGTCGCAGGCGGGGGATCAGCATACCTGGCTTCAAAAGGGGTCGAGGTGCAAACAGGGGTATGCGAAAACGAAGCCAGGCGCCTGAACGAATTTTTCATCAAGTTTGTCAATACAGGTCGGCCGTTTGTAATATTAAAATCCGCTGCCACCCTTGACGGAAAAATAGCCGCAAAAACAGGGGATTCCAGGTGGGTCACCGGCCCGGAGGCAAGAGAGCACGTACACCTGCTGCGGCACTGGGTCGACGCGATACTGGTAGGCGTAAATACGGTTAAATCTGATGACCCAAGCCTAACCGCGCGCCTGGAAAACCGGAGTACAAGAGATCCGGTCAGGGTGATCCTGGATACGCAGCTCTCGATCCCGGAAGATGCACAGATGCTCACCCGGCCGTCTTCTGCCCAAACCGTCATCGCCGCAGGCGGCCAAATTGATCCGGAAAAAGCCCGGCGGCTTGAAAACAAAGGGGCGCGGGTGCTTCGGCTGCCCGCAGAAAACAGCGGCGTTAATCTTTTGCCGCTGACCGAAGAACTTGGAAAGATGGGCATCACCAGCCTGCTGGTGGAAGGCGGAAGCAGGGTTTCAGCTTCCTTTCTGTCAGCCGGTCTCGTGGACAAAATTTGCTTTTTCTATGCACCGAAACTTCTGGGCGGAGACGGCATACCTGTCTGCAGTGGTCCCGGCCCTGAAATGATGGACTCTGCCATACCGGTTGCGGATATAAGTATTAAGCGCTTTGGAAATGACATCCTGGTGGAAGGTTATATATTTTAAGATTAAAATATTATATTGCAGTCAGAAAGGGCGGGGAAAAACCTGTTTGCCTTTTGCCTCTGTATTGTGTAGACTAATAAATTTGTTAAAAATTAAATATCTGCATAACAGCCGAGTCAAGTGGAAAAAATGTTTACCGGCATTATTGAAAGCTTGGGAACCATAACCGATATCCGGCCCGCCGGAGACAGCCGGCAGATAACCGTACGGGCCGGATTCGACCTGAGTGCGACCCGGATCGGCGACAGCTTAGCTGTAAACGGAGCCTGCCTGACCGCTGTGGCAGTCTCGGGTGACAAATTCAGCGCGGACGTTTCCCCGGAAACCCTCAGGCGAAGCACCCTGGGCATGACCGCGGCCGGAGGACGGGTCAACATAGAACGGGCTCTTCGCCTTTCAGACCGTCTTGACGGGCATTTAGTTTCCGGCCATATTGACGGCACCGCTAAAATCAAATACAGAAATGACCTCGGCGGAACCCTTGTCTTCGGGTTCGAAGTTTCGAAAGATTTGAGCCGGTACATGATACCCAAGGGCTCAGTGGCGGTAGACGGCATCAGCCTTACAATAAATTCCTGCCAGGCGCGCGGATTTGAAATTACCGTTATCCCGCACACGGCAAAAATAACAACAATCGGCTTGAAAAATCCGGGAGATTGGGTAAATATTGAAACCGATCTGATCGGAAAATATGTTGAAAAATTCGTTAAAGGCGACAAAACAGACGATTCGCAGCAGCGGGACATAGACATGGACTTTCTGTCAAAAACCGGCTTTCTGTGAAACGTAAAAAGAAATAATAAATATCTCAAATATTGATACTTACGTAAAAAGTAGGTTTGGGATGGCAAAGTAAAAAGTTCAAGATCAAGGCGCCGCAAATCCCGAGGAATGCAGCGTACATAGAGTACGTGAAATTCCGATGGGATGCAGCGCAACGAAGATATTGTACTTTTTACGAAGCCATCAAATATTTCGGAAAATAACGGAGCAGCAGACATGGGACATCTAACTATTGAAGAAGCCATAAAGGAAATCCGGGAAGGCAGAATGGTAATCCTGGTCGACGACGAGGACCGGGAAAACGAGGGAGACCTGACCATGGCGGCAGAGGCTGTCACCCCGGAAGCAATTAATTTCATGGCCAAATACGGCCGGGGACTGATCTGCCTTTCCATGAAGCCTGAAATGGTGGAAAAACTGGAACTGCCAATGATGGTCAGGCATAACACCTCGCAGTTTGAAACCGGTTTCACGGTTTCCATAGAGGCAAAGCACGGGGTCACCACCGGGATTTCGGCCGCGGATCGGGCAACCACGATTCAGACGGCCATTGCAGACGATGCCACGGCAGACGACCTGGTGATGCCGGGCCACGTGTTTCCGCTGCGGGCCCGCCGGGGCGGAGTAATCGTGCGAACGGGAC
>JAGXLE010000085.1 GCA_018334855.1 Desulfobacterales bacterium
GTATAAATATAAGAGCACAGAATATCTGAGTATTCCCCGGCCATGGCAGGACTTAAAGCCGTGATCTCGCCCATGGCCTCGGGCGCGCCCCAGCCGATGCCTCCTGATTCGTCATTTAGCATCCACATCAACCTGCGCATGATAACACGGGCAGATTCCCGGTCCGATTCCGCCAGGTCCGCAACTACCCGGCCTGCAGCGGCGATGGCACGCCATCGCAGAGTCCCGTCTGCATCATAGAACTGTGAAATCAGGGCATTTATAACCCGTCGCGGCCTGTGGCAGGAAATCTGCGCAAAGGCTTTTTCCCTGTCTGCCCCGGAAAGTATCTGTCTTACCTGCTTTCTGAGAGCCCTGGCGCCTTGCAATCTCAGAACACCACAATCTCATAGCCCTGGCTCAGAAACCCGGCAAACGAGGGATGGCCGGACATATCATCGAGCAGTGCCAGCCCCTGCCTTTGCGCCGAGTCCCGGGTGCCCATCTGCCCTGAGCATGCCCGGCATACTCCGGCCACGAGATTTTCGCTCTTTACCTGCTGCCACATTTTAAACAGCCCGGTTGCCTCGTTTTCCAGTCCCGGAAGCAGCTTGGTGGCATCTCCTTCAAGCACCATCCGGACCTCGTATCCCCGAGCATGCATGTCAAGAACATTTAGCAGTACATGCGTAAAACACATGGCATCATCATTGAATACGAACAAGGCCACTTTTTTCGTCATCATAAGCCTCCAGCTTTATAATCAATGCTTGTCCATCTTATGCAGTCTGCAGGACAGTGCTTTACGGCCTCGTCCACGCAGTCTTCCGGATAATCATGCAACGATATCACCCGCACGTAACCCGCATCCGTAATCACGAATACCTCCGGGCAGACCTCGGCGCACACCCCGCACCTTATGCATTCACTGAGCTCGACTTCCGGTTCGGCCATGGGCGGATCAACCGTTTACCGCTGCACCGATTTTGCGTCCGAAATCCACGCATTGGGCCACGGCCCCAGTGTCGGGCACATATTGTATGCGAAGGCCGGGATCAATAATTTCCGCGCCCATGGCCTCGAGCTCTTCGCGAATGATCTTTACGGCCTCGCCGCTCCAGCCGTAAGAACCGAAAGCTGTTCCCATACGGTTTTTGGGCCGCAGGCCCTTTACATAGGTCAGCACGTCTGCCACGGTCGGAAAAATCGTGTTGTTTATCGTGGGCGAGCCAAACACCATGGCCCTTGCATCGAGCAGTTCTGTCATGATGTTGCTGCGATCCGAGCTTCTGATGTGGATAGGCCTGACAGCCGCTCCGGTTTCGGCAATCCCGTCTGATATTGCTTCGGCCATTTTCCGGGTGCTTTTCCACATAGTGTCATAAACCACCACTGCCTTATTTAACGGGATCTGCTTGCTCCAGGTTACATAGGCATTGATTATTTTTGCAGGATCCTTTCTCCAGATAATTCCGTGATCCGGGCAGATCATCCTTATATCAAGGCCCATCTCGGTTATCTGCTCAGCCAGCTTTAAAATCTTGGGGGCGTACAGCAGCAGAATATTTGCAAAATATTTCTTGGCATGGGGCATGATTGCGTTATCAATTACATCGTCAAACATTTCGTAGCCTGCATAGTGCTGGCCGAAGGCATCGCTTGAAAACAGGATCCCTTCTGTCTTGTCAAAGGTAAACATGCTGTCTGGCCAGTGCAGCATCCGGGTTTCGAGAAACACCAGCTTCCGGCTGCCTATGGAAAGCTCCTCGCCGTTTTCAACCGGCCGGTAGTTTAGCTTCTGATCAAAATGTGCTGAAAGATTCTTGTGCCCCATTTTGGAGCACAGCACCGGCTTGTCCTCTCCTATGTAGTGCATCACCCTCGGAAGAGCACCGGAATGATCCATTTCCGTATGATTGCTGATCACAAAATCGATCTTTTTCGGATCGACCACCTCGGAAATATTTGAAAGCATCTGGTCTGCAAATTCTTTTTTGACCGTGTCAATGAGAACGACTTTTTCATCGACTATCAGGTAGGCATTGTAGGTGGTCCCGCACTCGGTGGAATAACCGTGAAAATCCCGGATATTCCAGTCCTTTACGCCTACATGGTAAACACCTTTTGCAATTTCAACCGGTTCCATACCCTTTTACCTTCTCTGTTTTTTATTTTAGCCGGATCGGCGGCGAGAATTGTATTGTTCGGAATTCACACTTCGGACTTGAAAACTACAGGCCGGTTCGGGGCCTGCACGGGCAAAAATCGCCGTCAAGCCTCAAACCGGCCCTTTAGGATTCTATGCCTGCTTTTCAAAGTCAGACTTGGGTGCTCCGCATACCGGGCATTCCCAGTCATCGGGCAGATCGTCAAAGCTGGTGCCCGGATCTATGCCGTTGTCAGGATCCCCCTGTTCCGGATCATAAACATAACCGCATATAGTGCACACATACTTATCCATAACCGTTTCCTCCTTTGTCCCTTATAAGTTAAACATCTGCTGCCTGAACTCAAACAGCAGCCCTTGTGTCAACACTATCTTTGATGACAGCCGGCACAGCCGGCAGGGCCGGAAGGCTTTTCAGCCGATTGCCGCGCCTGATGACATTTGATGCATTGGCCGTTCATGACCTGCTGTTTTTTGAGATCCCCGGCTTTTTGCTTTGCCGCAATGGCACCCCTCCGTTTGGGAAACATGTCATGGCACACATTGCATTCATTTGTATTTCGCTGGTGAAGCCGGTGCGGAAACGGTACTTCTCCAAGCACGCCGCCTTCAAGCCGGATCATCTCCGCGCCCGTTTCCCCATTGCTTTCCGCAGAAGCTGCCGCTGTGAGCAAAGCCATGCAAAAAATCCCCATCAGTGCGCAGAAACTTGTCAGGCCGATTCTGCTTTTTCCGCTCATCTGGTCTTTGTCCGGCCTGTGGCGATTCTGTCGTCGCGCCCGGTGTCTGCGCAATCCGGCGTATAGCATGAATTGTCAACAAACTCACATTTTTCCATACAGGACGGACACTGGTTTGGCGGCGCATCTGCATCAAAGGTATATCCGCAGTTGCTGCATTTCCAGCTGGCCATGGTCTTCACCTCCTTCTCGGGTGCCGCGGTTTTTTGGGGACATCGGCCCGGGGGGCTATTTTTTGAGCTTTGTCAACTCACCGCTCAGCAGGCGGATATGTCCCATTTCTTCCTTTATGATCTTATCGATCCTGTTTTTACCGTATTTTTCCGGTACCAACTCCTTCATGCCCAGATAAAGAACGATAGAGTCCTTTTCCGCCTGAATGGCGGTCTTCAATATATTTTCCATGGACGAGGTATCCACAGGCTTTTCAAAAAACACCCGGATATCGGCCAGGGCTTTGAGATAATTTTCAGCATCGCCTTCGGGATCAAACACGGTTTCGCTCTTGTCCTTTTCGGCAAGCTGCGAGCGCATTTGTTCAAACAGGGCCTTGTGGTCTTTTTCCATGTCAGCCAGGCCCACAAGCATTTCCTTGCTTGCAGCATCAGATACATCTTCTGCCGCTTTGCGATAAAACTCTTCTCCGTTTACCTCGATATCTTCTGCCAGTTTGAAAATGTCATCCGCGCTGAAATCAAATGCAGCCATCATTTCCTCCATAATCTTGTAGGTTCAAAAACCGGCATTTTCAAAAATAATGCCTCTGTTATTTTTCGCCAATAAGTTTGCCTGCAAATTTGTACCGCTCCCTGCTAATGCCGTACATAACGCCTGCTTATCGCCAGTCGCCCTTTTTTATGTGGGCTGCTTTTTCCGATTCAGCCGTTTTTTTGATCTTATAGCCGGCATCCCGGATAATTCCGTAAAGCACCCCGCAGCCTGTATCCTCCCGGTGGGCGTCGCCGTCATCTGCCAGCTCCAGCATGGTTTTTACAAGCCTCAGTGTTTTTCTAATATTTTCGTCTGCCGGTTTCAATACCTGAAATCCATAAATTCAAGATGGCCTGCACTGCCTGTTCTGCCGGGGCGCGATTCCCCGCATGGTTATCCATTGTTTAAAAAGATACAATCAATTTCCATGCCAAAACCGGCAATCCTCTTTTTAATCACTCAATCGCATAAACACTTAGCCACTTGTATCGCCGGGGATTAAAAAGGAATGCCTTTCCAGGGCGATTTATTGAAACGGCAAATTTAAAAAGAATGTTTTTAATGTCTCAATCAAGGATCATGATACATTAGTGTTTCAAAGACCGTTAAATACAAAAGCGGGAATCATTCTGTTTCAGGCACGGCCTCGGGATAGTCTCTGATGAACCTGTATAGCGTGGCGCGCCCTACCTCCAGCATTTTTGCAGCCCTAACCTTGTTGCCCCCGGTTTTCTGCAAAGCGTTTCTGACCGTTTCCACATCCAGTTTTTTATCCGGCCCCCGGCTTCTGCCTGATTGCTGCCGGGCACGCAGCTCCTCAGGCAGATCAGACGGGCGCACTGTCCTGCCGCCGCTTCTGACAAGTGCAAACTGCAGCACATTCTGCAGCTGACGGACGTTGCCGGGCCATTCATAATCCATTATCAGGGTCATGGCCTCGCCAGATACTGCCGCGGGTTCTGTTCTGCCGTGTTCTTCTGCAAATTTCGCAAGAAAATGCTCAACAAGAAGAGGAATATCATTTCTTCGTTCGCGCAGCGGAGGCAGATCAAACGGTATGACGTTTAACCGGTAATACAGGTCTTCCCTAAATGACCCGTTTCGGATTTCCTTTTTCAGATCCTTGTTGGTGGCACTTATCGTGCGCACATCGACCGATACTGTCTTTTCCCCGCCCACTTTCTCAAACCTGCCGGTCTGGAGAAAGCGCAGCAACTTTACCTGCATCTGGTTGGACAATTCAGCCACCTCGTCTAAAAACACGGTGCCGCCGTGGGCGAGCTCGAACCTGCCCCGCTTGTCGCGTATCGCCCCGGAAAAGGCCCCTTTTACGTGACCGAAAAGCTCGCTTTCTATCAGCCCTTCCGGAAGGGCCCCGCAGTTTATGGGTACAAAGGGAGCCCCGGCCCTTCTGCTTTCATTATGGATGGCATCTGCCACCAGTTCTTTGCCGGTTCCTGTTTCGCCGTAAATGTGAACCGGGTAGTCATAGCCGGACAGATCCCTGATCTGCTGAAAAATCTGGAGCATCCTGTGGTCCCGGCCGATAATATTGGCAAAACCCGACAACTGCCCGGACTTGAACCTGAGTTTCAGCAATTCAGTCAGATCCTGAATCGAAGCGAGAACGCCTACGATTTGCTCCGAATCATCTCTTATGGGCGAAACAGACATTTCCGCCTTCCGGCTCTGGCCGTCTTTGGTGAGAACATTAACAGGATATTCAACATTTTCGGGCAAATCCTGGTAATCCTGCCGGCGGTTATCTTCAAAAAGACACTGCTGGCCGCAGAAAGGCTCGCCAAAGGCTTTATGGCAATCCTTGCCCAACACTTCCTCCCGGCTGTAACCTGTCAGGCGTTCTGCCTCGTGGTTGAAGAAGAAAATCCTCCGTTCCAGGTCATGGGCAATAATGCCCTCCTTGAGGTGGTCCAGGATGCGGACCAGGTTCTGTTTTTCGGCCATAAGCCGGACAAATTTTTCCTCTGGCATAATCTTCCTGCAAATCGGTTCTGTAAATGGCAACATGAGAAAACAAAAATCGGCAGAAAACAGCTGCCGCATGCGGGCAAGAGAAATAATACCACCTGTCCTGCCTGCGTCAAGAAAATGTATCATTTTTTTATTGATACACTGTTTTTTCACTGTAGGCAGTGGCTGAGACAGGGCGGGCTTCAACGCCGGGCCGCGTGCTTCGCTTGCCGGGGCAACCGCATGTCGCTGCACTCGGGCCGGGCATCTCTATGGCTTGCTTCGCGTCGTCCGGCAAACTCGCCCCCTAACGTGGGCTCAAACAATGCCGGCATCCTGCTCCGCTTCGCCAAGAGCTGCTGCCGGCCCTCGTGCAATGCTCCATGCGGCAGCCCCGTCAATCTCCGCACGGGAAAGACCCCGGAGGGCATCATATGTTGATTACGTATATTGCAAATCCAAGGATTTCTCTTTAAACTCCGGGGCATTTGAAGCCTTTAGGGACCGGATGGGTGAAATTGCCGGGGGATTTGGCCAGGGCGGGACGGCGGGGTGGTTTGTGCAGATGCATCGGGCGCGAAAGCGGACGGCATATGCACAAACTTCCCCGCCGGCCCGACCCTGCGAAAATCCGGGAAGCCAAGTGCTTTTTTTGCAGGACGCAACGAATTGAAAAATTCCGGCAACAGCCGGATACCAATAATAGCAGCACAGTCTTTTCAGGTTTTGGTGATATTGTCCTTGAGCTGGGCGATCTGGATGCCCAGGCCGATGCACTGTTTGCCGTTCATGCAGGTCTCGGCATCCTCGGGTTCCAGGTGGGTGGTAAGCTCATGCTGGTCTTTTTTCAGATCCACGATATATGCGTTTTTTTCATTATCATAATTCACGCTGACATCGATTCCACACTCGCCGATATCCGGGTAAATATCCTTGATCTTCTGGCAGAGTTCATCCTTGTTGTACATAATCGGCCTCCTTGATTAGGTTGCATTCACACGATCCTTACCTGTTTTTTTAAAAGGTATTCCTGCGGACAATGCCTGTCAAATCCGGGCATTTCCGCATGT